>WFVK01000126.1 GCA_015491705.1 Nitrospirota bacterium
ATCATATTTTATATTATCTCAGCGCAGTATTTTTTGAAAAGGAGATAATCAGGTAAATGCAGACAATGATCAGAAAGATATTGATAGTGGACGATTCGCCCATAGCCCGAAAGATGCTGAAGAGCTGCATACCCAGGGACAGGGGATATGAATTTCATGAAGCCGGAGACGGCAGGGAGGCTGTTGAGAAATTCAGGGAGATCGGGCCTGACGTGACATTCATGGACCTGACCATGCCGGTAATGAACGGATATGAAGCCATTGAGGAGATTATCAGGATTGATCCCAAGGCCGTGATCATCGTTGTCACCGCCGACATTCAGGTGAAGGCGGTTACAAGGGTTATGAAACTCGGCGCGCACACGGTACTGAAGAAGATGCTCAGGAAAGAGGATGTTGAAGACGCCCTGTTGAAGGCCGAGGATACACTGCGGAAATTCAGATGATGGATGTAAAAAAAGAAAGAGAAAAAATACTGACGGACGAGGAAGCAGACATACTGCAGGAGATAATGAACATCGCCTTCGGTCAGGCGGCCTCCGATCTTGCAGATGTTATCGATATACATGTGATCCTGAGCGTTCCGCTTGTCAAGACACTGCAGGCGCCGGAGCTTCCTGATTATATCAGGGGTGAGATCAGGGATATCTGCAACATAAGCATTATTGAGCAGAAATTCCTCGGAAAGTTCAGGGGGAACGCGCTTATGGTATTCCCTTCCCATGCAGGAAAAGAATTGATCAGCCTGTTCGGCCTCGAAGAAAATATGCCCCCGGAGGCCGACCCTGCGGAGATGCTCGGAAGGGAAACACTTATGGAGGTCGGCAATATCATGATCGGGGCATGCATCGGAAAGCTGGCCGAGCTGCTTAAAGACAGAGTAACATATTCACCCCCCCGCATTATTATTGAAAACCATTCATGCGACACCATACCCGACAGCCAGCTTTCCGCGGATGATTCAGCGATTGTGCTGAAGACGGTCTTCAGCTTTGACAGGGGGTCTATCAGCGGGTTTGTATTTCTGGTGACCAGCCATGAATCAATACAGTGGCTGAAAGAGGCATTACGGAAATTTATAGAGCAATATGAATGATATTCGCCCAGATATTTGATGCAATCAACATCGGCCTTGTCATACTTGACAGGGACCTGAAGGTTTACAAGTGGAATCGCTGGATGGAAATGAACAGCGGCATTCCCGCCGCTGAAATCATCGGCTCTCATATATTCGATTTTTTCCCGAATCTGAAGACGCGTAAATTTCTGCGAAGCTGCAAGTCTGTCTTTACGTTCGGGAATTTCTGTTTTTTTTCCCAGAAACTGCACAGATGCCTGTTTCCTTTCAAGGCAACCGGCTGTTTTGATACGAGATTTGAGTACATGCAGCAAAGCTGCGCCATGGGCCCGCTGAGGGACGAAAACAACGAGGTAAAGTACCTCTTTATTTATGTCCAGGATGTAACGGAAGTCGCAACATACGAGCAGAAACTCGTTGAGATGAACATGAGGGACAGCCTTACCGGAATTTATAACCGGCGATTCCTGGAGAGCAAACTCAGGGAGGAATTCAAGAGACACAAGAGGTACTCCAGGCCCCTGAGCATTATCATGTTTGATATAGACTTTTTCAAAAAGGTAAACGACAAGTACGGCCACCAGTGCGGTGATTTCATTTTAAAATCCGTAAGTTCGATGATAGCCTCCCAGATCAGAAACGTGGACTTCCTTATCCGTTACGGCGGTGAGGAGTTCTGCTGCCTGCTGCCCGAGACCGCCCTTGAGCCGGCCATTGGCGTTGCAGAGAGGTTCAGGAAATCCGTGATGGAGCATGACAACAATTTCGACGGCAAAAACATCAAGGTCACCATCAGCCTCGGAGTCGCCGAGATAAGGCCGAACATCAACTCGCCCGAGACCCTCCTTAAAAAGGTTGACGAGGCGCTCTACCGGGCAAAGAGGAGAGGGCGGAACAGGGTTGAGGCCATGATTTGATTCCTCATCATACCCTTAAACTTCGAACTTTGAACCCGGTCTTTCCCACCTGATTCCCCCGCCGCTTTATGTAATATTGGGGGTGATACGGCCGTTTTCGTCAAACTGTTGACGTCGCCGCAATTATGTGGCAATATAGAGTCATGCACCGCGTGCTGGTCATAGATGACGAAGAATCCATCAGGGAACTCTTAAAAGATTTTCTCGAAAGCAAGGGGCTGGAGGTTGTAACAGCGTCTGACGGCAGGACAGGGCTGTCGCTTCTTAAAGAAGACAAATTCGATATCTTCCTCCTCGATATCATGATGCCCGGCCTTAGCGGCCTTGATGTGCTGAGGGAAGCGGCCGCCGAAAAAATAGATGTCCCCTCTGTGGTTATCACCGCGCATGCCACTGTGCAGACCGCGGTGGAGGCAATGAAGCTCGGGGCCTTTGACTATATCACAAAACCCTTCAATCTCGAAGAATTCTATATCGCCGTAAAGAGGGCCCTTGACGTCTCCAGGCTCCAGGAAGAAAACATCAGGCTGAAGAGAGAGCTGAAGAGGAAATTCAGTTGCAAAAAAATTATAGGCAATTCCGTCGAGATACAGAATGTTATCAAGTTCATAGAGAAGATAGCGGATACGGACAGCACCCTGCTCATTACAGGCGAGAGCGGCACCGGCAAGGAGCTGGTGGCAAAGACAATACACTACAACAGCCCGAGGGCGCGGAAGCCGTTTGTCCCGCTGAATTGCGCCGCCATCCCTAAAGACATCCTCGAATCCGAGCTTTTCGGACATGAAAAAGGCGCCTTCACAGGCGCCGTAACCACAAGAATAGGCCGTTTCGAACTTGCAAACAACGGCACCCTCTTCCTGGACGAGATAGGCGAACTCGCCCCCTCGCTGCAGGTCAAGCTCCTCAGGGTGCTCCAGGAGCGCGAGTTTGAAAGGGTAGGGGGCATAAAGACCATCAAGGTCGATGTCAGGATAATAGCCGCCACAAACCGGGACCTCGAAAAGGCGGTGGAAGAGGGAACATTCAGGGAAGACCTTTACTACAGGCTGAACGTAATCCCCCTGCACCTTCCGCCTCTCAGAAAGATGAGGGAGGACATACCTCTGCTCGTCGAACACTTTATCACCGAAATTTCAAAGAGAAAACAGAAGAAGCCTCCAAAGATATCACCGGAGGCCATGGAGTGCCTGATGAACTACAGGTGGCCGGGCAATGTGCGCGAACTGGAGAATCTCATAGAGAGGTTGATCATCCTGAGTGACGGAGACGTCACCACATATGAAGACCTTCCCGAGCGCTTCCATGACAAGGGCAGGATGACCCCCCGCACCTTCCCGCTGAAAACCGGGAGATTATCCGCTGAAGGAATTGATCTGAACACCATGCTCGATGAAATCGAAAACAACATGATCGTACAGGCACTTGAGCTTTCAAAGGGCATCAAGAGCAAGGCAGCGGGGCTGCTGGGCCTTAACAGGACGACCCTTATCGAGAAGCTGAAAAAGAAGTCTATCGACTTTAACGTCCACAGAGCCGGGCAGTAGATAACGTATTATCCTTTGCGGCTCAGGGGACGGAAAGATGCCTGATATCAAGTTTCCATTCAAAAGATTCGAATTTCATATCAGACCGGAAGAGCAGCTCATTCTTCCATCATACAAAGGCTCCACCCTCAGGGGCGGGTTCGGCAACGCCTTCAGGAAAATCGTATGTGCGCTAAAGATAAAGGAATGCGGCGGTTGCCTCCTGAAAGACAGGTGCATTTACTCCTATGTCTTTGAAACCCCTCCGCCGCCGGATGCAAGAATGATGCGCAAATACACATCAGCGCCGCATCCTTTCATCATAGAGCCCCCGCCGGGGACGAGGCGCAGCTACGGCCCTGAAGATGAGCTGATATTCGGGCTCACCCTGATAGGCAGGGCCGTTGATTACCTGCCCTACTTCATTTATACATTTGATGAGCTCGGCAGGACCGGCATCGGCAGGGGAAGGGGAAGATACGAGCTGAAAACAGTCAGAAGCGGAGCAGAAGATAGAGTTATCTACTCATCTGATACAAAGACCCTTGAATCATTTAAACCAACAATAATGCCGTTCCCGCAAAACTGGGAATCCGGTCTGAATGCCGGGGCAAAAGAGAGCAAGGCAGCGCCTCGCCCCTGCAGTCTGACCTTGAATTTTCTGACACCGACCAGGATCATTTATAACGGCGGCCTGACCCTTGAACTCGAGTTTCATATCCTGATAAGGAGCCTCCTGCGGAGGCTTTCGCTGCTCTATTATTTCCACTGCGGGGGAGACCCCTCGCCATGGGATTTCAGAGGTATCATTGAAAGGGCAAAAGAAATAAAGATTAAAAAGAGGAATCTTAAATGGTACGACTGGGAGCGGTATTCGTCAAGGCAGGAGACGAAGATGAACATGGGCGGGTTTGTGGGCGAGATTACATTCGAGGGTGACATTGCTCCGTTTATGCCTCTGATTAAAGCCGGTGAGGTCTTGCATGTTGGGAAGGGGACGGGGTTTGGACTGGGGAAATACGAACTAAGCCTAAGCCTCGGAGTTGCACGGACTGGCGCAGATAAATAAAAAAATACAAAAGCAAAAAATATCAGCGATAATCTGCGTGAATCAGCGGCTTAATCTTAAAAAACATGGTAGAATAACTTTGAATCCTGAATTATAGCGCCGGAGGCCTCTTTTGATTAGACTTGAACAGGAGTTTCAGTGATAAAGTCTCTTCCTATCGCTAACTCTTTAAAATAAAAGCATTTTTCATCATCTTAAGCGTAAGACCCCTCAAATAGCCTCGAAATCACCGTGATATCCTGTATATACAAGAGATTGTGGAAGCCAGCCTTGACCGTTGGCAAATAGAAAACCGCTTCCGGCTCAGTAAGGATGACGATCTTGTAGCAATGCGTCCTATTAGACACTGGACGGATAGCAAGATCAGGTGCCATCTGTTTGCATGCGTAGTAGCAATGACGTATCTCCGGAGAATCGAACTGAAACTCAATGCGGCCGGAATCAGGCGCACGGCAGAGGACGTGATGGATGACATGCGGCAATTTCATTCAGTGTTGATGCTTACTGAAGGGGGACGAAAGCCAAGGCGCTGCCTGGAAGTCCCCACGAAGACCCAGGCTGAAGTCCTATCGGCCTTCGGATACTATGTCGATGATAGTGGGGTCTTACAACCCCTGCGCCGCTAACGTACCGTAAATACTGGCTTTGCGGGGAGGTATAACAAGTTATCCCTGAAACTCCTGTCAAACACTGTAGCGATATAACAGTGAATGTTAACAAACAACTGCCGGGTTTTAGTAGAATAGAACCTTACAGGGGCTTGAGCTGTGTGCGGGGAAACTCGCTTGCACAGTTCTCAGGGGGCGACGGAGGCGTGAGCCTCCCGACCTATCCGGTAACCAAGAAAAAACTTGACACCACCTTGCTATATGTACAATAATAGGTACATGTACATATTTAGGAGGTTAACGAAATGAAAGTACTTACTTATACGGCTGTACGGGGAAGCTTGGCGAAGACAATGAAGGAAGTCTGCGATGACCATGATCCTGTCATTATTACCCGAAAAAAAAATGATGCTGTTGTTCTGATGTCATTGGAAGACTATGAAGCATTAAATGAGACAGCATATCTACTGCACAGTCCCAAAAATACAAAGCGACTTCTGGAATCAATCGAAGAACTTGAAAAAGGCAAGGGAAAAGAACGGAATTTAGTTGAATGAAACTTGTTTTTTCGAAAAATGCATGGGAAGATTATCTGTACTGGCAACGCACTGACAAGAAAATCCTGAAAAGAATAAATGAATTAATCAAAGACATTCAAAAGAATAAATATGAGGGCATTGGAAAGCCGGAACCGCTAAGGCATAGCTTATCAGGATATTGGTCACGTCGGATAACAAATGAACACCGGATAGTTTATAAGATCGATCATGATCAGGTATTACTTGCGCAATTAAGATATCACTATTAAGTTATAACACTTATAAGGCCTCCTTTTTAAGAGATTTTGGGTTAAAACATCTTACCGCATTGCGGTATAATGAAGGAGGCCTTTATTAGTATCAACACAAAAAGAAAAACCTGCCAGTCCATGAAAGTGAATTGGTATAAATCTAACCTTGCTCTTTCAGCCGACACAAAAAGCCGTGCGGCTGAAGAGCCCGTTATGGCAAAAAATAAAACATCAATAATTGAAGGGGGGAGTTATAATGGATCCGGATAAAATAATGGATGCATTGTCGAAGGAATTAACCTCGGCAATGAAATCAATGGCCAAAGCCAAAACAGTAGAAGAGAAAGTTGCGTATAGTCAAATTGTAAAAAATATAAGTGAATCATTAGGGGTCTTTCTCAATGTGGCAAGTAATATGATGGGTCTTGATTTGGACGATGATTAATAAAAACACACAATGGGCTTCAAGGGACGTGTACTTCTCTC
>WFVK01000127.1 GCA_015491705.1 Nitrospirota bacterium
CAGGAAGGAACTGAAGCAAACCACCATCAAGCTTTTGTCCTTTACTGCCGCTGATAAATCAACTCTTCGGCGCTGACAGGCGCAGGCACAAATTCCGCGCAGTGAAAGTCTGTGGCTTTACCTTAACCTTAATGCTGCATGAACCGGCGGGAGAGCCTGCCGCAAGACCTTCATGCTCTACTGCCCGCCGGTGACAGGTTTTATGCAACCGGAAGGTTTATATCTGCCCCATGTTTTCAGATTTGAACAATTATAATGACACTGTGGATTACCTTTACGGCCTGCAAAGGCACGGGATAAAGCTCGGCCTTGCAAACACCGGGAAACTGATGGACATCCTCGGATCGCCCCAGAACGCATTTCGCTCAATACATATCGCGGGCACCAACGGTAAGGGCTCCACATCCGCGATGATTGCATCGATCCTGATTGAGAGCGGATTCAGCGTCGGCCTTTTCACGTCTCCGCACCTCGTGAGCTTTACTGAACGGATAAGGATCAACAACCGGCAAATAGCAGAGTCCGACGTGATAAGACTCGCCTCGGACATCAGGAAATCCATCGGGGGAATGGACCTCAGGCCGACCTTTTTCGAATTTGTCACTGCAATGGCGTTTCAGTACTTTGCCGTTCAGAATGTGGACTGGGCCGTTATTGAAACAGGCATGGGCGGAAGACTCGACGCCACCAATATACTCAGGCCGGATATAAGCGTTATAACCAATGTAAGCCGTGACCACTGCGAATTCCTCGGCGCCGGCATACAGGATATCACCAGGGAAAAGGCGGGAATTATAAAGCCCGGCACTCCGGTCATAACCGCCTCCAGGACACCCGCCGTGGTCAGGCTCCTGTCGGACATCGCCCGGAGCCGCGGGGCCGGGATTCATGTTTACGGGAGGGATTTCAAGGGTTCGTTACTCCATATGGACCGCGGTCATATAGCCTTTGATTACAGCGGCTACGCTGATTACAGGAACCTTTCAATGCCCCTTACGGGCCGGTACCAGTTATACAATGCATGCACGGCAATAAGGGCGTGTGAGATACTGGGCCGGAAAACACGCCGCACAGCCGACATCCGGATAAGGGCCGGCCTGCAAAGTGTAAAACTCGAAGGGAGGCTTGAGATGGTCTCGCAGTCTCCCCCCGTGTTCCTTGACAGCGCCCATAACCCCGAGGCCGCAAATTCACTGGCCGCTTCCATCAGGGAGATATTCCCGGACAAAAAGATTATTCTCGTTGCAGGTATCATGGATGACAAGGACGCAGTGGGCATCCTGGGGCCCCTCGTCCGTCTCGCCGAATCAGTAATACTGACCAGACCGGCATATGAGAGGGCCGCCCATCCTGAAAAGCTCCTGAAAATAATCAGAGACTCCGGCCTGACCGGGGCCTCCTGCATGATTGACACCGCAGGCACTGTCGCCGGCGCTATAGAGACGGCAAAGGCGCGGTGCCGTGAGGACAGTGTCATTCTTGTAACCGGCTCTTTCTATACCACCGGGGAAGCAAAGGAAGCCTCGGGCGCTTCGGGGATACTGCGGGAATTAAGGGAATATCAGGGGACAGGAAGCCGAAAGTGAGAAAAGGCAGGATCAACAGCACAGGCAGCGTCCTGAAAACCCGCCGCGCTTCCGCTTCATTCGCCGCCCTGGTACTCGTCATCGCCTTTTTTATATATCCGCCTTCTTCGGGCCGGGCAGAAGAAATGGCGGATATCACCGCCTCGCACCTGGAGTATTTCGCCCGTGACAATACATACATTGCAAAAGGCTCGGTAAAAATAGAATTCAAAGATTCAACCCTGCTTGCCGATATGGTTCATCTGGACAGCGATACCTCCGATGCCGTGGCCGTCGGCAATGTCGTATATGAAGATCAGGATGCCGTTATAAGAGCCGACAGAATAGAACTGAATTTAAAGACAAAGCTCGGCACCATCTACAACGGGTACATCTTCTATAAAAATCAAAACGTCCATCTCCATGCCGGAAGCATAAAAAAAATCGGCAGAAAGACCTTTTCCCTTGACAGGGCCACTGTCACCACGTGTGATGCCGAACCTCCGGCATGGCATATATCAGGAGAAGACATAACAATAAGGCAGAACAGGAGCCTGACGGCATGGAATACCACATTCAATATCAAGAATATTCCGGTGATATACACCCCCTTTTTCTGGGCGCCCATTAAGAGGCAGCGTGAAACGGGCCTGCTCTTCCCGTCGTTCGGCTACAGCAGCGCCCTGGGCAATTACTACAAACAGGGCTTTTTCTGGGCCATAAAAGACAACCAGGATGCCACTTTCTATCTGGACTACTACAGGGAAAAAGGCCTCGGCAAGGGCCTTGACTACAGGTACATCATAAGCCCTGAAACAGGCGGCGAAATATGGGCGTATCACATACAGGACAGGACAGACTCCGGGAACCTTGTGGAGTTCAAATCATACCACAATCAGAAATTTCCGTATAATGTCTCAGGCTACCTGAAACTGCACCTGATAAACAGGTTCGATTATTACGAGACAATGGGTTCGACATCATCCAGCAGGTTCGGCCTGTCATCATGGAAGACCAACCTGTTCGGTTTCGCCTCTGAAGAAAGGCTGCAAAAATACCTTGAATCGGATATGCACATCTCAAGGCCCTTTTTCGGGGGACGGACCTACCTCCTGGCACAGGGCAGGCAAAGCCTCGAGGGCAGCTCGAAGGAGATTCCGCAGAACCTTCCCGAGGCGGGCATCGTCTTCAACACGGTATCAAAGGGCAATTTCTCCTTTAACATGGCTGTCAAGGGCAACAATTTTCACAGGCAAAAGGGTCAGGAAGGCGCGAGGCTTGACATTAACCCCAACCTGTATTTCAGCTACGGCAGGCTGATCAATATCACTCAAAGGGCGGGGCTCAGGGAGACGGCCTATTTTCTCAGGAAACCGCGGGAAAACAGGAACCGCCTGCTGTTCGACCTCAGCACGGCATTAACAACAAAGTTTTTCAGAAGATACGCTGCATTCGTTCACATTGTCGAACCCTCGGTGGAATATGAATATGTTCCCGCTGTTGACAATGACGGCATACCCTTTTTCGACTCGATAGACTCCATAACACAAACAAGCAGGATCAATTATTCCATCAACAACAGAATCACAGGACTGTCATCGAACAATCTGGAGGCCGGTCTCAGGCTGTCCCAGAGCTACAACATGCTCGACATCGACAGGGAATTCACGCCGGTGCTTGCAGAGGCGGTGCTGTCAAGCAACAGGCTTGATTTAAGCATCAATGCATCATATGATGTCCGCGAGGGGATATTTTCGGACAGTATTGCATCCGTCAGGCTCAAGGGTGCCAAAGGATATATAGGTGCAGGCAAAAACTTCAGGCGCTCCACATCACTTGACCAGTTCAGCTTTGAGGCCGGCCTTTACAGGCCTATAATCATGTACGGGAGATCCTTTCCGGTGAATCTCAGCGGCAGGCTGGTGTATGACCTCAACGGCCGCGGATTGCAGGAAATGAACCTGAGCAGCACATATGTACATCAGTGCTGGGGAATGACTGTCTCTTACATCATGAAACCTGATGAATACCAGGTAATATTTTCAGTCGGCCTTGCCGGTCTGGGGAATATAATGCTGGGAGGTACGGGGAATAAACCTTTCTTCCTGACCCCTGATAACCGGTAACTTGATAGGCCCGGCCATATAATGTAAAATAAGACACCATGGAAAAGACCACGACTTATTTTGAAAAGCCCGGACCTGAGAATACAGGACGGTGTCTTGAGATTGTAAAAGAGAATATCGCGGGATTCAAATACAGGCACGTGGTTGTCGCCTCAACCACCGGCGTGACGGGACAGGTCTTTGCAGAAGGACTGAAAGACGAAAACGTAAATCTTGTAATCGTGACACATTCCCATGGTTTCAGGGAGCCGAACTCCTCGGAGCTCAACGCGGAGGCAAGGGAAAAAATCCGGGCGGCCGGAGCCGTGATATATACCGGCACAATGATCACGCACTCCCTTGAAACCGCGCTGGCAAAAAAATTCAGCGGAGTCTATCCCACTCTCCTTGTTGCGCAGTCCCTGAGGCGGCTGGGCGAGGGAATAAAGGTGTGCTGCGAGATGGTCATGATGACCGCTGATGCAGGGCTTATTCCCGAGGGAGAAGAGATTGTCGCGGTCGCAGGCACGGGCAGGGGCGCGGACACGGTCTCTGTAATACGTGCAGCCGCTTCCAAGAGATTTCTCGATCTCAGGGTGCTGGAGATACCCGCCAAACCAAGAGGATAACAGGGGTGATAAAAGGCAAACCGTTTCTGACCGTAGAGCAGATTCAGACGAGGGTCAAGGAGCTCGCTGAAAGCATATCCTCGGACTATGAGGGAAAGGAGATACTGGCCGTCGGCATTTTAAAGGGCGCATTTATGTTCTTCGCCGACATCGTGAGATATGTCCAGGTGCCGATGGATATCGACTTCCTTATAGTGTCGAGTTATGTGAGGACACAGTCAAGCGGTGAGATGAAGATCCATGCGGACCTGAGGGAGAATGTCAGCGGCAGGCACGTCCTCCTTATTGAAGATATAGTTGATACCGGCCTGACACTGAACTATTTAAAAAACATGATCCTCAAGAGAAATCCCGCCTCATTGAAGATATGTACATTTCTTGACAAAAAGCCGCGCAGGAAAGTTGATATACACATAGATTACGCGGGCTATGAAGTGCCCGACAAATACCTTGTCGGCTACGGCCTCGACTATGAAAACAAGTTCAGGAACCTTCCTTACATAGCCGTGTTCAAGGAAATCACCTGAAGTAAACCTTAACGTTGCATAAACCGGCCGGAGAGCCCGCCGTAAAACCCTGTTTGAGGTTCAGAGGCTGGCCGGTTCAGGGTTCAAGGGTTATAAGGCGAAGGAAATTACTCCTCCCCTTAAGTTAAGGGG
>WFVK01000128.1 GCA_015491705.1 Nitrospirota bacterium
CATCTGGGTGAACCGGCGGCCCCTGTCCGCGATCAGTCTGCCGGCCCTTGTTATTTCCTCATTGAACTCGTCCGTGATGACAATTACCTTTTCGCCTTTCCTGACGGCAAGGTTGATTCTGAATATGTTGTCTACGGTGCTGGTCAATTGATCTTTCATGGGGTGTTTTCAAACAATGACCCGGTTCATTTTTATTATATATCTTTTAATTAAAATAGGTTAATAGAAGAAACAAGACCGTTGAAAGTGTTGGCTGCATACGGAACATAATGATAGATAAGGAGAAACATGCGGTTCATAATTTGTTGAAAACACAGCGGCAAGCTTGACAAATCATATATGAAATGATAGGCTTCAAAGTTGGTAAGTTTACTGTACGGCATGCCGGATATTGTCGGAGATACCTGTTGATAACCACCGTTGAGAACGCCGGAAGGCACTGCCTGACGTGTCTCTGATCAGTATTGAGGATGTGTTGAAAATCTGTGTGCAGGTCTATTGTCACGGGCCGGTTCAGTGAGTCGGATGATGAAAATTATCCACCATTGATTAACACGGTTTATACAATATATCCCTGAAAGGCCGTATTTTCATATTTCATGTGTCAGGGCTGCGGCCCGCACCGTAAGATTCAGGAAGGTTGAAAATGCCGCGTATATTTAATTTCAGTGCAGGCCCCGCCATGCTTCCGCGAGAGGTAATGGAGAGGGCGGCTGCGGAGATGACGGACTGGCACGGCAGGGGTATTTCCGTGATGGAAATGAGCCACCGTAGCAGGGAATTCATTTCGATTGCCGAAAAGGCCGAGGCCGATCTCAGGGAACTCATGTCCATCCCTGGCAACTACAGGGTACTGTTCCTGCAGGGCGGGGCATCGAGCCAGTTTGCAATGGTGCCTCTCAACCTGCTCAGGGGCAGGGGAACCGCCGATTATATCAACACAGGGATGTGGTCCAAAAAGGCCATAGCCGAGGCCCGGCGCTTCTGCGAGGTCAATATTGCGGCCTCGGGTGAAGCAGGCGGATTCACCGGCATTCCACCGAGGTCTGAATGGTCGCTGAATAGTGATGCCGCGTATGTCCATTACACGCCGAATGAGACAATCGGGGGAGTGGAGTTTTTTGATATTCCGGATGTGGGTGATGTGCCGCTGGTTGCGGACATGTCCTCAACCATTCTCTCCAGGCCGGTTGATGTATCCAGGTACGGGGTGATATATGCCGGTGCGCAGAAGAATATCGGTCCTGCGGGCCTGACGGTCGTGATTGTGCGGGATGACCTGATAGGGGAGGAGGCCCCGGGTACCCCCACCATGTTCAGCTATGCGACCCATTCAAAGGCAGGCTCCATGTACAACACTCCCCCTACGTACAGCTGGTACATGGCCGGTCTTGTATTTGAGTGGATAAAGGAAAAGGGCGGCCTTCAGGCAATGGCGGAGATAAACAGGCGGAAATCGGAAAAGCTTTACAGGGCAATTGATGAGTCGGATTTCTATCACAACCCGGTTGACCCTGCGTGCCGCTCGTGGATGAATGTGCCGTTTACCCTGTCTGATCCGGCTCTTGACGGCAGGTTCCTCGAGCAGGCTGAGGAGGCGGGCCTTATAACCCTCAAGGGACACAGGTCCGTAGGCGGCATGCGCGCCAGCATCTACAACGCCATGCCCGAGGAAGGCGTGGATGCACTGATTGAATTCATGAAGGAGTTTGAAAAGAAAAACACGTAAAATAAAAGGGGTATACCCGTTATGAGAGTTCTTGTAAGCGACAACATATCTCCAAAAGGCATCAGTATACTTGAAAAGGCAGGTATTAAGGTTGATGTAAAGACCGGGCTTTCCCCTGCGGAGCTTAAAAAGGAGATCGGAAAATACGAGGCCCTGGTCATAAGAAGCGCCACAAAGGTAACGGCTGAGATTATCGGCTCGGCCAAAAAGCTCAGGGTGATCGGAAGGGCCGGTTCAGGCCTCGACAACGTCGACAAGACCGCCGCTTCAAAACACGGCATAGTCGTCATGAACACCCCGGGCGGCAATACTGTAACCACGGCAGAGCATACCGTGGCGCTCATGCTGTCTATGTCAAGGCTCATCCCCCAGGCGACCGCCTCGCTGAAGCAGGGGAAATGGGAAAAGAAGAAGTTCATGGGTGTTGAGCTTTACAACAAGACACTTGGAATAATAGGCCTCGGCAACATAGGGAGCCATGTGGCGAAAATGGCCATGGGCATGGGAATGAACGTAATAACATACGATCCTTACCTGAGCGAGGAAAAGGCAAAGACCCTCGGTGTAACCGTCGTGGACCTTAAGGAACTGTTCAAAAAGTCGGACTTTATCTCATGCCATGTCCCTCTGACAAATGAGACCAGGAATCTTATAAACGACGACAGCATTGCAACGATGAAAAAGGGCGTAAGGATAGTCAATGCCTCAAGGGGAGGCATCGTTGATGAGGACGCCCTTTACAGGGCGCTTAAATCTGGCAGGGTTGCAGGGGCGGCGCTGGACGTATTTGAAAAGGAGCCTCCGGGGGACTCTCCACTGTTTGAGCTTGACAATTTTATCTGCACGCCGCATCTCGGCGCATCAACCGCGGACGCCCAGGAAAACGTTGCAGTAGCGGTTGCAAGCCAGATAGTCGACTACCTGCTGTACGGCACTATCAGGAATGCGGTTAATTTTCCGTCGGTATCAGCGGATGTGCTCCCGGTGATTCAGCCTTACATAAACCTTGCGGAGAGGCTCGGGGGCTTCATATCCCAGAACTTTGAAGGGGGCATAGAGGAGATAAACATTGAATACCGGGGGAATATTGCGGAACTCGACCACGAACCTGTAACCATGGCGGTACTGAAAGGCATTCTCACGCCGATACTTGAGGAAACGGTGAATTTCATCAACGCACCGCTGATTGCAAAGGAGAGGGGAGTTCAGGTAAGAGAGACAACCACACATGACGCGGGTGACTACCACAGTATGCTGGTAATAAAGATAAGATCAGGCAAAAAGGAGAGCATGGTCTCGGGAATTCTTCACGGCAAGAAAGAGCCGCGCATAATAGCCGTGGATAATTTTACGGTGGAGATCATACCCGAAGGTGAGATGCTCGTACTGTCCAACAAGGACAAACCGGGAGTCATTGGCGACATAGGCAACCTGCTCGGCAGGAACAACATCAACATAGCCAGGATGCATTTCGGAAGGGAAAAACGGGGAGGCAAGGCCATCTCTGTTGTAAGCGTGGATACGCCGGTGTCAAAAGATATCCTTTCAAAAATCAGGAAACTGCCCAATGTCCTCTCTGTAAAACAGATACATCTGCCTGTCTAAAAAAAAACAATGAGGGGTAATTTATTATGAGCAATATAGTCGTTGTCGGCGCCCAGTGGGGTGACGAAGGAAAAGGAAAGATTGTTGATCTTCTGACTGAAAGCGCTGATGTCGTTGCAAGATACCAGGGGGGGCACAATGCAGGCCATACCGTGATGATAGGGGAGGAAAAATTCATACTCCACATCATTCCCTCCGGCATACTTCACAGGGGAAAGACCTGCATCATCGGCAACGGTGTTGTAATCGACCCGGGCGCCATGATAGAAGAGATAGAGGGGCTCAGGGGCAGAAAGATAAGGGTTGGGAGAAACCTGTTTGTCAGCGGCCGCGCGCATGTAATAATGCCCTACCACACCCTGCTTGACGGCAGGCACGAACAGGCCAAAGGCTCGAAAAAGATAGGCACCACAGGCAGGGGCATAGGCCCGGCATATGTGGACAAGATGTCGAGGTCGGGCATCAGGATGATAGACATGCTGGACGGCAGAGGCTTCAGGGCCAAACTGCGGAGGAACCTTGCGGATATAAACGCACTGCTGGAGAGGCGGGACAGGATCGGAAAGGTCGGCATGGAGAGAATCTATACAGAATACATGAAACACGCTGAATACCTTTCCCCTTTTATTACCGACACGGTCGTGCTTGCAAACAGGCTGATGCAAAGCGGCAGGAACATGCTCTTTGAGGGCGCCCAGGGCACCCTGCTGGATATTGACCACGGCACATACCCGTATGTGACGTCGTCCAATCCCTCTGCCGGCGGTGTGTGCGCGGGCCTGGGGATCAGCCCCCTGAAGATGGACGGAATCCTCGGAATTGTAAAGGCATACACCACCCGGGTCGGTGGAGGCCCTTTTCCCACAGAGCTGAAGGGCAGGCTCGGCAGGTATCTCCGTTCCAAAGGCGGCGAATACGGCGCCACGACGGGCAGGGCAAGGAGGTGCGGCTGGCTTGACATGGTGAGCCTGAGGCACACGGCCATGATAAACGGCTTTACGGGTATTGCCCTGACAAAGCTTGACGTGCTTGACGAGCTTGATAAAATCATGGTATGTGTCGCCTACAAATACAGAAACCCCGCCGGCAGCGGCAGGGGGCGGGCGCGCACGTTCGTTGAGTTCCCCCAGCAGGCCGATGTCCTTGCAGTGTGCGAGCCTGTATATGAAGAGCTTGAGGGCTGGAAGAAAAATACAAAGGGCGTGACAAGGCTGAGAGACCTCCCTAAACAGGCAAGGGCATATATCGACTACATCAGCGAGTCACTGAACGTAAAGATAGACATTGTCTCCACCGGTGAGAAACGGGACGAAGTCGTTATTGTAAAAAATCCGTTCAGCGGCGGCAAACACAGGCCGGGATAAACGAAGATGAAGAGGGACACCAATACCTTTCTTCGGGAATATGCAAAACACCGTGACCATGCAGCCACCAGCC
>WFVK01000129.1 GCA_015491705.1 Nitrospirota bacterium
CCTTAAGCTAAGGGGAGGCCGGGAGGGGTTACTTTATAATATGCCGTGCGGAATATTTCCTCAGGGAATCGCAGATAAAGCTTTTCCGCCGGGCTCTCCGGCATGCGGGCGATGGTGTTATGCAACTGTAAGGTTGATGCAGGTAATGTCGAAAATTCAGGAAAAGTTATGAAAACAACTCCAAGGAATCCGCTTCTGACGGTTGATATAATCATTGAGCTGGACGGGGGGATAGTCCTTGTCAGGAGGAAAAACCCTCCCCCGGGGTGGGCCATACCCGGAGGCTTTGTGGATTACGGGGAATCTCTCGAAGATGCGGCCTGCCGCGAGGCCAAAGAGGAGACAGGCCTTGATATAAATCTCGTAAGGCAGTTTCACACTTACTCCGACCCCGGGCGGGATCCCAGGCACCATACCGTGTCCACCATCTTCATCGCCACTGCATCCGGCAAACCAAAGGCCGGAGACGATGCAAAGGAGGCGGGGATTTTTACTAAGGACAACCTTCCGGACGACATTGCCTTTGATCACAGGCAGATACTTGAGGATTATTTCACCGGCAGGTATTAATTAATGTCTCCTGTAAGTCCGGCCAAGGAAAAAGCGCTCAGAGAGAAACTCGAGGCACTCGGTATCTTTGAGAAGGATATCAGGGAGTCATTTATCCGCTCCAGGGGCAAAGGCGGGCAGAATGTCAACAAGACATCCACCTGCGTTTATCTCAGGCATATCCCCACAGGCATCGAGGTGAAATGCCGGAAGGGACGCTCACAGGGGCTGAACCGCTATTATGCGAGGGTGATACTGTGTTCAAAGATGGAACGCCTGATCAGGGGCAGAAAGAGCGAAGAGGAGCAGCGCATTGCAAAGATAAGGAGGCAGAAGCGCAGGCGGTCAAGGAGGGCGAAGGAGAAGATGCTCGAAGAGAAGAGACTGCAGTCGATAAAAAAGACCGGCCGTTCATTTAAATATATCCCCGATGAGTATTAGCCCGCGGGTGCGGGGCTGCCGTTTTTTTTGCAATATGCACGGTTTCCTGATATATTTATAGACCTTGATGTTGCATGAACGGGCAGCGGAGTCCGCCGGAAGACCTGATAGGCTCTCCCGCCCCTCCGGCCGTGTTTCTGTGCCGCTGCAAGTCTGATGTGCAACCGCAACGACAATTGATCAGGAGGATGAATTGAGCAGAAAAAAGATTTCCATTGAACCCGCGGACAGGGTGAAGAACCTGCCGCCTTATCTGTTTGCAACCATCGACAGGATGAAGGAAAAAGCCGTGAGCAGAGGTGTCGATCTTATTGACCTGAGCATAGGCGACCCTGACACGCCGACACCCCGCCACATTGTAGAGAGGATGAGAAAGGCGGTCAAAAACCCGCAGCACCATCAATACCCTTCCTATGCGGGTATGCCCTCCTTCAGGGCGGCGGCGGCGGACTGGTTCAGGAGAAGATTTAATGTCTCCCTGAACCCCAGGACAGAGATACTTTCCCTGATCGGCTCAAAAGAGGGTATCGGCCACCTGCCGCTCGCCTTTATCAATCCGGGCGATATCGTGCTCGTGCCTTCTCCGGGATACCCTGTTTATCCTGTCGCCGCCCTGTTTGCCGGCGGGAAAAGCCATGCCATGCCCCTGCTGGAAGAGAACGGTTACCTGCCGGATTTAAAGGCAATCCCCGCGGGTGTTCTGAAAAAGGCAAAGATCATGTTTATAAATTATCCAAACAACCCCACCGCCGCCGTCGCCGGCAGGGCCTTTTACAGGGAGCTTGTTGAATTCGCCGCCCGCCACAATATACTTGTATGCCATGATGCGGCCTACTCGGAGATTTATTACGACGGCAGGAAACCCATGAGTTTTCTGCAGGTGCCGGGGGCCAAATCAGTGGGAATAGAATTTCACTCTCTTTCAAAGACATATAACATGGCCGGATGGAGAATAGGTTTTGCCGCCGGCAACAGGGATGCAATAGCCGGCCTCGGCAGGATCAAGACCAATCTTGACTCCGGTATTTTCCAGGCGATTCAGGAGGCGGGCATCGAGGCCCTGAAAACCGGTGATAAGGTTCTCGGAAAGATAAGAGACATGTACCAGGAGAGAAGGGACGTCCTGTATGAAGGATTAAGCGCCCTCGGTATGGAGGTTAAAAAGCCCGAGGCTACATTCTATCTTTGGGCAAAGGTTCCCCCCGGCTTTAATTCCACGGATTTTACGGTCCGCCTCCTCAATAAGGCAGGGGTTCTGACAACACCGGGCAACGGCTTTGGAGTGCCCGGCGAAGGTTATGTGAGATTCGCACTGACAGTGCCGGTCAAAAGGATGAAAGAGGCGGTGCACAGGATAGGAGAGGCACTTTAGCCGGGGGAAGGACGGCCTGTTCCAGTATACGGTCAGTTCAGCAGCCGGTTCTGTATGGTGTAATGTGTAAGTTGCGCATTGTTTTTCATCCCCATCTTGCACAGGATGCGGCTGCGGTAGGTGCTGATGGTCTTGACACTCAACGACAGTTCCGCGGCGATTTCTTTTGCTGTCTTTCCGGAGGCGATCATGCACATCACCTCAAACTCGCGGTCCGAGAGGGCCTCATGCAGCAGTCTCCCGGCGCCGTTTTCCATGTGACGGGCGAGGGTTTCGGCAAGTGAGGGGCTTATGTATTTCCTGCCGGCGCAGACTCTCCGCACGGCCTCAAGCAGTTCATCAGGATTGCTTTCCTTTGTCAGATACCCGTATGCGCCGGCCTTTATCGCACGCACGGCATAGTGGTCTTCCCGGTGCATGCTCAGCATAAGGATTTTGAGGGAGGGCTTGTCGTTTTTCAGTTGTTTCAGTACATCCAGTCCGCTCCTGCCGGGCATGGAAATATCCAGCAGGATTATGTCGTAATCATTCTTCCAGGCCTTTTGCAGCGCCTCCACGCCTGTGGCGGCTTCATCAATGGCAGTGACATCCGGCATCTCGGACAGAATCTGCCTGAGCCCTTCCCTGACAAGCGCGTGGTCATCGGCTACGAGTATTCTTATCACCGGCTTTTCCCTTCAGTTCCTGAAATACAGGCGCTTTTCAGCCTCCTGACAGGCCGGTATATGAGGCCTTTTTATGCAACATCAGACATCGTGACTTTCGGATTCAGGAATGAATCAATGAATAAAGAATGCCCCCCCGCGTTCTTGCCTAAAATTTATCACTAACGACCCTCCCCCGTCAAGTCATGCATTACAAAATCCGCTGTTGAATGCTGAGTTCCGGCAGGGTGCCGCCCTTGCCTTCGGTTGATACTTCTGCTAAAATGACATCAGCTTGATAACTGTAACTTATTGATTTATCGGCACATAAAGCATAATTTCCTGTGCCCGTCGGATTTTTCACTGTTTCCTATGGAAGATTTATCACTGCACATTCTCGACATTGCGGAAAACTCGATAACAGCAGGCGCGGACAGGATAAAGATAAGGATAGTCGAGGATATAAAAAAGAATCTTCTCCTTATAGAGATATCCGACAACGGCAGGGGCATGGACAGGGAAATGCTGGAACATGCCAGCGACCCTTTTTATACCACAAGGACCACAAGACGCGTGGGCATGGGGATACCCCTGCTTGCGCAGGCCGCGAGGGAAAGCATGGGAGATATAGACATAAAGACCGAAAGTGGAAAGGGTACCACCGTCACCGCCACTTTCCGCTATGACCACATAGACAGAAAACCCCTCGGGGATATTGCACAGACCATAATCGTCCTGATCGCCTCCAATCCGGATATTGACTTCATATTCGAACATGAGAAAAACGGCAGGACGTATATCCTGGACACCTCTGAAATAAAAAAGGAACTGGACGGCGTGGCCGTAAATACACCTGAGGTAATAAAAATTATTAAAGACGATATAAGTACGTGGCTAAATAGTACAGGTAATATGATAGAATAACGTTCAACATCAATACAAGAATTTAACATATAAATTTACATTTCTTATACCTGTGTTGCGTGTTACGAGTTCCGGGTTACGATTTATTGTGAAGACTCGCATTCCGCGGCCGGTTTAAAGGAGGGTGTATATGGAAAAAAAGGGGAAGATTTTAATACTTGACGATGACCCTGTTGTAACATTAAGCTGCAAGAGGATTCTCGGCGCTGAAGGCTACAGCATCTCGACCGTTGAGAAAGGAGAAGACGCCCTCAATAAACTGTCAAAAGAAGATTTTGATCTCCTGATTTCCGATATAAGGCTCCCCGATATAAGCGGAATGACCGTGCTCAAAGAGGCGCGGATAATCAAACCCGGCACCGATGTCGTCATGATTACAGGCTATCCCACGCTTGAAGATGCAAAAGAATCGACAAGACTCGGAGCGGAGCAGTACCTCGAAAAACCATTTACACCCGAATTCATGATCAATGTCGCAAAGAAGATATTCGACAAGAGGGGATGGATACTCAGGCAGGCCTTCATTGATGAGTTCAGAGACTCTGTGGTCTCCCTGAGGGACAAGGAAAATCCCGTTATATTTTACAAGGAAGGCACCTGGGCAAGACCGGTGAAGGACGGATTATGGGAAATGGGCTGCGACCTCAGGTACTGGCTTCTGACAGGCAACCTCATGTATGTTGAATTCATAAAGGGCATAGACAAACTCAAGGCCGGCCAGCCTTTTGCGAGAATCTACTCGAGCAGCGGACAGGGAAGCGACCTGCTTTCACCGATGAATGCGGAATTAAGGGAAATCAATACCAGGGCGAACGATGTTATGGCCGCTTTATTAAAGGAACATCTCTCGGAGGGCTGGTTGTTATGGCTGGCAAGGGTATTCCCTTTGGAGACGTGAGCCGGATAATAACCAATCCCTGACAGAATCAATAACAGACACAGCGGGGGGAGGGAATCATGTTTAAGATTTTAAAAAAACAGGAGTTGTCAGAGAGTATAACCCTGTTTGAGATTGACGCAAGAGACATTGCAAAAAAAGCTGAACCCGGCAATTTCATTGTCCTCAAGATACATGAGGAAGGCGAGAGAATCCCGCTTACCATAGCGGACTTCGACAGGGAGAGAGGAACCCTGACCACGGTCTTCCAGAAGGTCGGCAAGACCACCCATCACCTCGGAACACTGAATGAAGGGGATTATATATCCGACGTAATAGGCCCCCTCGGCATCAACTCCCACATAGAAAATTTCGGCAAAGTGGTATGCGTCGGAGGAGGCGTGGGGATAGCGCCTGTCTATCCCATAACAAGGGCACTGAAGCAGGCCGGCAATTACGTGTTTTCAATCATAGGCGCAAGGACAAAGTCCCTCCTGTTCTGGGAGGACAGGATGCGCGGGGTCTCGGATGAGCTGATTGTCACAACGGATGACGGCTCCTACGGCAGAAAGGCCGTTGTAACCGTTCCCCTTGAAGAACTCCTGAACAAACACACCGATATAAAGCTGGTTATCGCCATCGGTCCCGCCATCATGATGAAATTCGTCTGCAAGACAACCGAGAAATACAATGTAAAGACCATGGTCAGCCTGAACTCGATCATGATCGACGGCACGGGGATGTGCGGCGGGTGCAGGGTGGAGGTCGGGGGAGAGACAAAGTTCTGCTGCGTGGACGGTCCTGACTTTGACGGACACAAGGTTGACTTTGACCTGCTC
>WFVK01000130.1 GCA_015491705.1 Nitrospirota bacterium
GTCCCGCAGAATGCTATTTTAGTTCCTGTTGCGGAAAGTCATTATCTGATCAACCCGCTGTCATTTCGAACGAAGTGAGAAATCTTAACTCGTCGCAATATTAAAGATTTCTCCCGCTGGTCGAAATGACGCAAGCTCGGGATTACTTTCAAAAATCAGCTTCCGCAACAGATGCTATTTTAGCATTTCATGAAGACTCTGTCATCAGAAATTATATCCGGTCTCACCATGCTGGCTGAGATCGAGCCCTGCAACCTCTTCCTTTTCCCTCACCCTCAGCCCGATCGTCCAGTCGACGATCTTGAGTATGACAAGGGTCACAACCGCACTGTATACAATCGTACCGAGGCTTGCAACAAGCTGGCTCAGGAACAGGGACGGATTCCCGTAAAACAGGCCGTCGGCTCCACCGGGATTAACGGCAGTCGATGCAAAGAGCCCGGTAGCAAGCGCCCCCCAGAGCCCGCCCGTTCCATGGATGCCGAGCACGTCAAGGGAATCGTCGTAACCTATCCTGGGCCTGAGGTTCACGGCCATGTAGCAGAGGACCCCGGCCCCCAGCCCTATGAGGATGGCCGCCAGCGGGCTTACAAATCCGGCTGCGGGGGTGATGCCGACAAGACCGGCCACGGCCCCGCTCACCGCGCCGAAGGCAGTGGGCTTGCCCCTGTGGGCCCACTCTGTAAACGCCCAGCTCAATGCCGCGGCCGCTGCCGCGGTGTTAGTCGTTACAAAGGCCAGTGATGCCAGTCCGTCGGAGGCCAGGGCGCTGCCCGCATTAAAACCAAACCAGCCGAACCAGAGGAGGGCTGCGCCGAGAATGGTCATCGGCAGGTTGTGGGGCATTATTGTCTCCTCAAGGTAGCCCTTTCTCTTACCAATGACCAGGGCCGCTACAATGGCTGCGACCGCTGAGTTGATATGCACCACCGTGCCGCCCGCAAAATCAAGCGCGCCGAGCCTTGAGCCGATCCATCCCCCGCCCCAGACCCAGTGGCATATGGGTGAATAGACAAATGTCGCCCACAGGACTGTAAACAATATAAGGGCGGAGAATTTCATCCTCTCTGCAAAGGCCCCTGTAATAAGGGCGGGGGTGATTATGGCAAACATACCCTGAAACATCATGAACACGAGATGGGGCACTGTCGAAGCCAGGGGCGCAGGTCCCTGGCCGACCCCCCTGAGACCCAGGAAATCAAGGCCGCCCACAAAGCCCCCTATGTCGGGACCGAAGGCAAGCGTGTATCCCCACAGGACCCATACGATGCTCATAATGCAGAGGATTATAAAGCTGTGCATGATCGTGCCCAGCACATTCTTGTTCCTGACCATCCCCCCGTAGAAGAAGGCCAGGCCGGGCGTCATCAGCATGACAAGCGCCGTTGAAACAAGCAGCCAGGCGGTATCCCCGCTGTCTATGGCCGCCTGCTCCTGCGCGAATGCAAGAGCCGGCAGCGCGGACAGAAACAGTGTCAATATCAAAACACGCTTTTTCAGTTTCATTTTCTGTATTCTCCTTTCCTGTTTTTATGTTTTTCTGGTTCTGAATCCGGGATGTCCGTCAGGAAAAGCAAAAAGCTTGCCGGGCATAACATATTGAATTCAAAAGGAACCCGGCACGCATGAAGCTACAAAATTGTCACTAAAATCTACAATTTTGTAATACAGGGGCGGGCCGGGCCGCAGGGGGGCTGTTCCCCGCCTTTGCGGCGGTCAGTGGCAGGAAAGAGATTGCATCAGGTTCGGCGGGCTCTCCCGCAGGTCCATGCAACATTAAACATCATTGTCGCTTCTTTCCCTCCTGAAGAGCTCGTTCAGGACGATTTCTATCTGCTGTGCGGTCATGCCGCCGTTTTCCAGCAGGATTCTTCCCAGCAATCGGTGGGGCCTGTTTGAAAGGTCGTCATCCAGTTGTTCCGCCATGGCCGCCTTCATCTTTTCCGCGGTTATAAATCCCATTTCAACGGCGATCATGCCGAAACGCCGGCAGTATTTGGCTGAAAGTTCGCGGTCAATATCATTTGACATCTCCATTTACCTCCCCGGTACCGGAATCAATATCTATATTAATCGGTAAAAATATGAATAAACCTTACAGCGGCATAAAATTACCGCCTCCGGGCCCTCTCATTAAAGGGTTACAATTCAACCAGCCTGTAATCCGGATTCCCAAGCCCGATCTGCCGGGCGTATTCAAACTGGTGAAGATGCGCCGTTATCCTGCCGCCCCTGGAGAATATGTCCTTTGTCCCTGTAAGCATATCAAAACACGCCTTATCCACAGCCATGATATCTTCAGAGGCGAATATCCCCCTGTCTTCCGTTATCCGGGGGTCATCACCGGAAATACAGTCGCACTCCTGCGTTATATCCATGGCGAAATTCAGAAATACCTTCCTCCTGATCTGCGACAGGATACCGCAGGCATATTCAGCCATCCTCTCGACAAAGATATTCGCATCCTCTTTCCAGTTGATTTTAACCGCATCGAGCTTGCAGGCGGAGATGCATTCGCAGCACCCGATGCAGCGGTTTGAGTTGATAAACACCTTCCCGCTGGCTTCTGAAATCGCCGAGGCAGGACATATCTCCATGCACAGGCCGCACAATGCGCATTGTTTTGTACTGATAGCCGGCTTGAGCGACGAGTGCTGTATCTGTTTGCCTGCGCGCGAGGCCATACCCATGGCCACATTCTTGAGCGACCCCGCGAAACCCGACATAATGTGCCCCGTAATATGGGTCAGGACTACCAGATCCTCCAGGACTTTTACAAGTGAAGGAACCTTGATCTCATGTATGTTATTAAAATCCACCTTTACGGCCTGTGAGTCGGTCCCGAACACACTGTCGGCGATAATGTAGGGACAACCCAGTTTATCCGGCGTAAAGCCCTTGCTGTATGCGAGATTGAGGTGGTCCACGGCATTCTGCCTCCGGCCCTTGTAGATCACATTTGTATCAAACACAAAGGGCCTCGCGCCCTGTTCCCTGAGTCGCTCGACAACAAGCCTGACGAGTCCGGGTTTAATATAGCCGGTGCTCTTTTCATCCCCGACCGTCATCTTGATACCGACAAAAGAACCTTTTTTAAACCGCGACAACAGTCCCCCCGCCCTGTCCAGGAGGGCCGAAAGACACTGCCGCCCGCCGGATTTTTTAATCCTGCTGAAATAGACCTCCGGTTCCATAACCACTCCTCTCACCCCCGTTTATGCAACATTAATGTCCATTATATCTCAAATACAATTTAATTGTGACCCCGGCGGCCGCCTGCGTTATTGCCTTAAACATTTCTTTTTGATACCATACCTTCATTACCCTGTTGATGTTAATTGCAGGATTTTCAAACGGCAACCCGTAAGACCGGAGGAGTCAGAAAATGTCAGACATCAGGCTGGACAAACTCAATCCTGTTGCAGCAAAAAAGATAAAACCCTTTCTGGATGATATTATAGACAGGTACCCTGAGAATATTCACTCAATCCATGTCACGGGTACAGCCGTAACCGGCGATTACGATGAAAAGATATCGGATGTGAATTCGGTAATCGTCCTGAAAGAGATGGACCTGAAGTTCCTCGGGGTGCTTGCCCCCCTCGGCAAAAAATACGGCAAACACAGGGTGGCCGCCCCTCTTATCATGACGCCGGGGTATATAGAGAGGTCCCTTGATGTTTTTCCGGTTGAATTTCTCAACTTCAGGCTCATTCACTCAACGGTATTCGGAGAGGACATCCTTGAAGACCTGAAAATCGACAGGATGGACCTGCGGCACCAGTGCGAAAGGGAGCTGAAGGTCAAGCTCATATGGCTGAGGCAGGGATACATCTCCGCCCGCGGGGACAGCAGGATGCTCGCGGAACAGCTTGTCAGTTCAATAACGGGCTGCATACCACTCTTCCGGGGGATCATCGTGCTCTGCGGCAATGAACCGCCTGTGGCGCACCGCGACGTCATAACCGCGTTATCCGGCGCGCTGGACATCGACACCGGCGTGTTTACAAAAC
The DNA here is from genome assembly GCA_015491705.1 of Nitrospirota bacterium. GTDB lineage: Bacteria > Nitrospirota > Thermodesulfovibrionia > UBA6902 > UBA6902 > JAADFS01. The sequence continues at coordinate 4,014 of WFVK01000130.1, forward strand.
TCCTCGAAAGAAAACATGACAGGACCCGGCTTTCCCCAGGAGAGGTGAACACTATATTCGAAGAATACTACACGGCTGCCGAGAAGCTGGGGAGAATAGTCAATGAGATTAAAGAGTAAGGTGAAAGCCCTTCCCCGCGGCAGAACCTGCCGGACGGACAGAGCAAACCGGGGAGCACGAAGAGCCCTGTATCCCGTGCTGATCACCATCCTGCTCCTCTGCCTGACAACATTCACCGCCTCACACGCGGAGATTGCAATACCCGCCAGTCCCCCGAATTACGTGGTTGACCTTGCAGGCATTATAGACGACAATGTCGAGGCAGGCCTGAACAGGTACCTCATGGAGCTGGAGCAGAAAACCACGGCACAGATGGTCGTGCTTACAATCAACAGCCTCGAAGGCGAGTCCATCGAAGATTTCTCGATCACCGTGGCCCACGATAAATGGAAACTGGGACAGAAGGGCAGGGACAACGGTCTCCTGCTCGTCGTCTCGCTCCAGGACAGAAAATACCGGATTGAAACAGGATACGGCCTCGAGGGCATTATCCCGGACAGCCTCGCCGGCAGTATCGGAAGGCAGTACCTGGTGCCCTATTTCAGGAAAGGTGATTATTCCACGGGTATAGCCAGGGCGACACTGGCGCTCATAAACATCATCGCATCCGATGCAGGCGTTGAAATCACGGGCATGCCGAAGCTGCGTACGCGCTCCGCTTACCCCTACGCCCGGACAAGCAGCGGAAAGCCGACCATAGCAGGCACCATATTCGGCATCCTCTTTGTCATCGGCCTGGTCTATTTATTTATAAGGCATCCGCGCCTCCTTATATTCCTCCTGATGATGAAC
>WFVK01000131.1 GCA_015491705.1 Nitrospirota bacterium
GTCTATAACCTGCTCAGTCACTCTGTATTTGTCCCGTGTACGGACCGGTTTTGAAAACATGGGGGAGTTACAATTTAATGTACCATTATAACAGAATGCGCAAAGCCCGGGGCCGTCAAATACCAGCAGCATATATCGGGGGCGGATTTGTAATGCGGCGGGTTCGGCCCGCCTCATTCCCCGGAGCGGGAAAAATTTTTTGCACCTCCTCCTAAAGGAATTCTCCCTGTCACCCGATTTATCTATATAAATGATTGACGGTTTTTCTGATTTTTGCAGTTTTTTCAGATGCAGGCGGCCCCTGAAAGGCGGCAAAGCTCTTCCCTGAGACTGCTTAAAATCACCACGGTCAACATCGATATATCAAGGAGTACGAAAGCTTGCCCTGATGGAAAGAGAGGATTTATACTATAAAACGGCTGTCAGATATCTGCAGCCCCGCAAGGGCGGGCCGTCCGCTGAATGTGCAACGGGGGATAAGGAAGCAATGAAGATTTTAATTGTGGATGACAACGAGGATTCAAGGATAATACTCAAGACAACCCTTGAACTGGACGGGCACATAGTCGAAGAAGCCCCGCACGGGTTAAAGGCGCTGAAAATGGCCAGGGAATCCATGCCTGATATATTCATCTCCGACATACTCATGCCCGTGATGGACGGCTTCAGCCTGTGCCGCGAGGTCAAACAGGATGAAAAGCTGAGGAAAATCCCCTTTGTCTTCTACACGGCTACATACCTTGACCCCAAGGATGAGAAACTGGCGGCAAGCCTGGGCGCATCCCGGTATATCGCCAAGCCCATGGATTTCGACAAATTCCTGAAGATAATAAAAGAGGTTTTTCAGGAATACTCGGAGAAGAGACTCCTCATCCCGGAAAAGCCGACCGAGGAAGAGCCCGAACTGTTCCGTATGTACCAGGACAGTGTCGTGAGGATGCTCGACAAGAAAGTGCGGGAACTGGAAAACGAGATCGTCAAGCGCAAGAAAGTGGAAGAGGAACTGGAACGCCTGAACGTTGAACTGACGCATAAGAACAAGGAGTTGAAGCAGGTTCTCTATGTGACCTCCCATGACCTGCGCACACCCCTGGTGAATATCGAGGGCTACAGCAAGGAACTGGAATATTCCCTTAAAGACCTGCTGTCAGCCCTGAAGGGTGAAGATGTGCCGCCGCATGTAAAGGAAACCGTCGCACCCATTGTTGAGAAAGACGTGCCCGAAGCCGTGAAATATATCAACGCCAGCATATCAAAGATGAATTCAATGCTCTCCGGCCTCCTGAAGCTTTCGCGTATGGGACAGGTCGTGCTCAAGATACAACAGATCGACATGAACAAACTGATGTCGGATATCCTCTGTGTCGTGGAGTACCAGATCAAAAACATGGGCGTCACCCTCGATGTCACGGACCTGCCCCCCTGCCGCGGGGATGAATCCCAGATCAACCAGGTCTTCTCCAACCTTATAAGCAATGCCCTGAAATTCCTCGACCCCGGCCGTCCGGGCGTCATCAGGATCTCCGGCCGGAGGGAAAACGGTCAGTCCGTGTACTGTGTGAAAGACAACGGGATCGGGATTGCGCCGGAATACCGGGAGAAGATATTCGAGATGTTCCACCGCCTTGACACAACCGTTGACGGCGAAGGTCTGGGGCTGATCATAGCGCGCAATATCGTCGAGAGGCATCACGGGAAAATATGGGTGGAATCGGAGCCGGGCAGGGGCTGTGAATTCTACGTGTCCATACCAGCCTGAACGGACAGGCGGCGGCTCAGCCGCGCGCCAGTTCCACGACCGCTGATTTCAGACCGATGACCACTTCCGATATCCGTTCATAATCCAGGGTATCGGGGGTATCCCCTTTACCATGGTAATTGGGATTTCTGAAAAAGGCGGTGTCCGTCACCATAAAGGCATGGTAGCCGAATTTCCAGAAGGACCTGTGGTCTGAAAAATCTATTCCGGGCACAACGGGCAATGTCGATATGGATTCCACAGGCAGGCCGGAGCCTTTTTTAAAGGCGGCCTTTGCGCGGTTTAGAAAGCCCTTTGACTGGAGATTGCTTACAAACGTGATAAAATTGCCCGTGGTGGGATACCTGAACCTGAGAAAGGCCAGGGGGAAAAACTGGCTGTCGGGCCTGTCCGTGAAATAGCCTATTGATTCGAGGCATATCATGCCTTCCACATCCGTTCCTTTGCGGCTGAGACTCCGCGCATATACATAGCTCCCCATATGTTTGCTCCGGGAAAAAGGGGGTTCCTCAAGTACAAAAGCGACAAACTGCACAGTCAGGCCGATCGGCTCATTGACAAGCAGCCTTGCCAGCTCAAGGAGCCCTGCAACCCCGCTCGCGTTGTCATCCGCCCCCGGCGTTCCTGTAACCGTGTCGTAATGCGCGCCTATGACGAGGATCCTGTCAGGAAACTTTCCGCCCCTTTTTTCGGTAAAGACATTTTCATAGGTCCTGCCCTCAACATCATAGCCCTGTACCGAAACGGCATAACCGTAAGCGCTCAACTCGGACTTGATGTAGCCGGACGTCTTTTGCAGCGCGTCTGTCTGCAGGTATCCACGCGAACCTATTTCACCGGCAAAGATCCCGACTGTTTTTTCGATGTTGTTCCGTATCTCCTCTTTTATACGGGACGGGTCACTGTACGGCGCTGAGACGGTTTCCATAATGATGTCTGTATATCAAAGATTCTCCGGCATGTCAACAGCGCTCCAACTCCCATGAATAGCTGTGTTCCGGAAAGACAGGAAAGCCGGAGCCGCCACGGATAAGATATAATAACACAGAAATTGACCGTGCGGGCGTTTTATATTTATAGTATGTAGGGATTTGCGTAAACGGGGCGGAATAGACCGCCGAAAGATTTTCTTGAAACTCAGAAGTTCAAATGAATCATGAAACCTGTCGGCGGGAAGGTAAAAAAACACAGGGGGTTGAGGCCTACCACGGGCAGGGTGAGGGAGGCCCTTTTCGATATCCTGAGGGGCAGGATTGAAAATGCACATTTCCTCGACCTCTATGCAGGCACGGGCGCAGTGGGATTCAATGCCCTGCGGGAAGGGGCCGCGGATATTGTGTTTGTCGAAGAAAGCAGGGCCGGCACCAGGCGTATAGCCATGCTCGCGGAACGCCTGGGGGTCAGCAAAAAAACAACGATTATCACAAAAAAAGTCCTGTCTTTTATTGACAGGGCAGGGATAAATCAGATGACCTTTGATATAATATTCCTGGACCCGCCGTACCACACGGACGAAATAGTGCATGCCCTTTCCGCTATTGACAGGGCGGCTATTCTGAGCCGGAACGGCATAGTGGCGGCAGAGCATTTTGCAAAAAGACAACTGCCCGGGAAATTCTATAGCCTGCAAAAAGTGAAAGATTATCACTACGGAGATACTGTGCTCAGTCTTTACCGGAATGCGGCCCGCCGGCGATAGTTTTATGCAACTGTAAGGTTAATATAAGCATGGAGAAACAGCAGAGGCAAACAACGTCCAGAACCAAAACCGCCATATACCCCGGCACGTTCGACCCGATCACCAACGGTCATATAGATCTGATCACGAGGACACTGAAGATATTCGACAGGGTCGTAATCGCGGTTGCGCCGAGCAGGAAAAAGCATCCCCTGTTTACAATAGAGGAAAGGATTTCACTGATAAAAAACTCTGTGAGTGACTTCAACGGGGCGAGCGCCGAGCCCTTCAGCAGCCTGCTGGTCGATTATGCAAGGAAAAGGGAGAGCATCGCCATTGTGCGCGGCCTCAGGGCCGTCTCCGACTTTGACTACGAGCTGCAGATGGCCCTGATAAACAGGCATCTCGATGCGGATATAGAGACGGTTTTCATGATGCCGAGCCAGGAGTATATATTTCTTTCATCAACGGTGGTCAAGGAAATTGCATCTTTCGGCGGGTCTGTCAGGGGGCTGGTCCCCGAGGTCGTTGAAGAGGCGCTGAAGGAAAAATTTAAAACCGGATAAAACTGCCGTAAGGAGGTCGGTATGTCGGGAGAGGCTCTTCTTGTAATAGACATGTTGAATGATTTCGTCCTTGAAGGGGCGCCGCTTGAGGTGCCTGAGACAAGGAAGGTGATACCTGCCATAAAGAGGGAAATACAGAGGGCAAGGGAGAGGGGCGGACATGTTGTCTATATATGTGACGCCCATGACAGGGATGACAGGGAATTCACTAAATTCGGCTGGCCTGCACATGCGGTCAGGGGCACAAAAGGCGCGGAAATAACAGATACGCTCAGGCCGGGCGGAGACGATATCGTGATCGAAAAGACGACTTATTCCGGATTCTACAACACGGCACTCGATGAGACATTAAAGAACCTCGGCGTGGACCGTCTCAGGCTCACCGGATGCGTGACGCATATCTGTATAATGTTCACCGCCTCTGATGCGGTGCTGAGGGATTACAGCGTCGAGGTGGTTGAAGACGGAGTCGCCGGACTGGCGAAGGAAGACCATGAGGCGGCGCTCAGGATCATGAAAAACGTTCTGGGAGTCGGGATAGTATAGATAGTTCATGTTGCGGAACGTCATTATCTGATCAGCTCGCTGTCATTTCGAACGAAGTGAGAAATCTTGACTCGTCGCA
>WFVK01000132.1 GCA_015491705.1 Nitrospirota bacterium
ATTGAAATCAGCAAGATACTGCGCAGCATGAATGATAAATTCATGAATATGGTTGAATATTTGTGGGAGTAACTTTCTACATAAAATCCTGTAAGGGGGGTCAAATTGTCTGACGGGAAGTTGAAAATAAAGATAAACGGCACTGAGCTCTTTTGTAAAAAAGATGAGACAGTTCTTACGGCTGCAAAACGGGCCGGAATCTACATACCTACACTCTGCCACGACGACCGGCTTGAGCCTTACGGAGGATGCCGCCTGTGCATCGTGCATATTAAAGGCGTGCCTAAGCCGCTGCCTGCATGCACTACTCCTGTAGCGGATAATATGGAGGTTACCACAGAGACCCCTACTATTAAGAGAATAAGAAAGAGACTGATCGAGCTTTTGCTGTCCAATCATCCCAATGACTGTATGAGATGCGAGAAGACCGGGGAATGTGAGCTTCAGGACTTATCTTATAAATATGGAGTGGACGGCAGCCGCTTTGAAGGGGAAAAATGGGATATGCCCGTCAGGGAAGCCAATCCCTTCATAAGATACGAGCCCAACAAGTGTATCCTGTGCGGAAGGTGTGTAAGGATATGCAATGAAGTCGTTATGGCGGGAACAATCGAGCTTACGGGAAGGGGTTTCTATACAATGCCCGATACCGCCTTCGGCAAGCCGCGCACCCTCTCGAACTGCGAGTTCTGCGGCCAGTGTGTATCCACATGTCCCACGGGCGCGCTTACGGACAAAAAGTCTAGGGGCAAGGGCCGCGCGTATGAGATGAAAAAGGTGAGGACCACGTGCAGCTACTGCGGCACGGGGTGCAACCTTGACCTGAATGTCAGGGACGGCAGGGTGGTGAAGGTCACCTCTGCTTACGACGCGCCTGTAAATCACGGCAACCTCTGCATCAAGGGGCGTTACGGCTATGACTTCATACATAGTTTCGAGAGGATAAAGAGCCCGCTTATCAGGAAGGGATATAAATTCGTCACGGCTTCATGGGATGAGGCACTCGAGGTTGTGGCCTCGAAATTCAAGGCCCTGCTGAAGAAGTACGGCCCGGATGCGGTCGGCGCGTTTTCTTCCTCGAGGTGCACGAACGAAGAAAACTTCCTTCTTTCAAAGTGGGTCAGGACATCCCTCAGAAGCAACAATGTAGATAACTGCGCGCGTGTCTGACACGCTCCCACTGTGGCCGGTCTGGCCACCAGCCTGGGGGCGGGAGCCGCCACCAATTCACTGGCGCAGATGCCGGAGATAGACACGCTGTTTCTGTTCGGTTCAAACCCCACGGAGGCCCATCCCATTGTCTCCATTTATCTCAAGAAGGCGCTCCGCAACGGGGCCCGGCTCATTGTGGGGGACCCGAGGCTTACATGGATGGCAAAGCGCGCCGATGTATGGCTCAATCTCCGCCCCGGCAGCAATATAGCCCTTATGAACGGCCTTATACACGTAATACTGAAAAACGGCTGGGAGAACAGGGCATTCATTGAACGCAGGACGGAAGGCTTTGAAGAACTCAGGGAAAAGGTCCGCGGGTATGACCTCAAAAAGGTTGAAAGACTCACCGGCGTATCAGCGGACAGGATAACAGAGGCAGCACGCCTGTATTCACATGCAGACAAGGCGATGATCGTCTACGGTCTTGGTGTGACCGAGCACAGGACAGGCACTGAAAACGCAATGGCGATTGCAAATCTCGCGCTCGTCTGCGGCCACATAGGCAGGCCGTCAACCGGAATTATGGCGCTCAGGGGCCAGAACAATGTCCAGGGTGCTTCAGACCTCGGCCCCGCCCCCAATATACTCCCGGGGTATCAGCCGGTTGCAAGCCCGGATGTGCGCGCCAAGTTTGAAAAGGCATGGGGTGTGCCGATCTCCCCTGAGACAGGGCTCAAGTCCGTGGAGATGCTGGACAAGGCATGCGAGGGGAAATTCAAGGGGCTCTTTATCCTCGGCGAGGACCCCGCACAGACCGACCCGAATGTGCACGAAGTAAGAAAGGCACTGCAGTCACTCGAATTCCTCGTGGTGCAGGATATCTTCCATACAGAGACCACAAAATATGCGCATGTGATACTGCCCGGCGCAAGCTTTGCTGAGAAGGACGGTACGTTCACAAACGGCGAGCGAAGGATACAGCGCGTAAGAAAGGCCATAGAACCCCTGTCCGGAATGGCGGAGTGGCAGGTTATCTCAAGACTGTCCAACCTCATGGGATATCCCATGACATATAATCATCCCTCTGAGATCATGGACGAGATAGCGAGGCTGACCCCCATTTACGGTGGAATAAGCTACGAGCGCCTCGAGAAGGAAAGCCTGCAGTGGCCCTGTCCGACAAAAGACCATCCAGGCACGACAACGCTGTACTCCGATCTGTTCTCCAGGCCCGGAGGCCTGGCCAGGTTCGTGGCCCTTGACCACAAGGGACCGGGTGAAGTGCCTGACAGGGAATATCCGTTTGTACTGATAACAGGAAGGATACGCGAACACTACAACAACGGCTCCATGACCGGCAAGGTCCCCGGCATAGTGGAGCTTGTGCCTGAAGAGCTTCTCGAGATAAACCCCGCGGATGCAAAGAGGCTGAAGATCAGTGACGGCGACACGGTCAGGGTATCCTCAAGGAGGGGGGAGATCACCGTCAGGGCCAGGATAACCGAACGCTCGCAGAAGGGCAATGTGTTTCTGACCTTTCACTTCAGGGATGCACTTTCAAACCTCCTGACGTCTGAATACAGGGACCCGGTTACAGGCACGCCTGAATACAAGTCCTGCGCGGTGAAGATAGAGAAGTGAACCGCTGCAGGTTCCGGGGTTCACGGTTCAACGGTTGTCTCTAATCTCTCATCCCATGGGCGAGTGCGGCGACATGGATATCCCCTGCGCCCGCCTTTTTCAGCACCCTTGAACACTCCCTGACGGTTGCGCCTGTTGTGACCACATCATCGATGAGCAGAACCTTCCTGCCCCTGAGACGGCAGCCGTCCCTGATGTCAAACGCCCCCCTGATATTTTTAATCCTCTCCCGCGAGCGGAGGCCGACCTGTGGGGGCGTGTCCCTGATCTTGAGGAGGCAGCCGGTCACCAGCGCGGCCCCGATATGCCGGGCTATGTTTGCGGCGAGAAGGGCTGACTGGTTGAATTCCCTCTGCCTCAGGCGTTTTTCATAAAGCGGCACGGGGATGACCGCATCAACATCCGGGAATCCGATTCCGAGCATCATGCCGGACAGGGGCCCGGAAAGGCGCCTGATGCCCCTGTACTTGAGCAGGTTGATCGCGCTTCTCAATACGCCGTCATAGAGGCCGAAGTTCACGGCGCGTTTAAATGGAGGTTCGTTCTTCAGACAATCCCCGCACGTGGCCGCTGCATCAGAAACAAGCGGCGTGCCGCACCTGCTGCAGGCCGGGCCCCTGTACGGGCGTATCGTCCGCCAGCATTCAGCGCATATGGGCGCAATGCTGTGCTCTGAAGACGGATTACGGCACACGGGGCAGGTCTGGGGAAACAGGAGGTTCAGAAACCCGTTGAGCACGGCCTTTAACTTATTATCAGGCTCCGCCCGGTCATCTCGGGGGGCTTTTCTATTTCCATCAGCTCAAGCAGTGTGGGAGCCACATCGGCAAGTATGCCGCCGTCCCTGAGTTTCAGGCCCTTTTTCAACAGGATAAAGGGCACGGGGTTTGTGGTATGGGCGGTATGGGGATGGCTGTTGTCCGTCATCTGCTCGCAGTTGCCGTGGTCAGCGGTTATTATGACGGTACCGCCGAGGGAACGCACCCTGCCGGCTATTTTCTCAAGGCACCTGTCTATGGTTTCGCACGCCTTTACGGCGGCCTCCATCACCCCTGTGTGGCCCACCATATCCGGGTTGGCGAAGTTGAGAAGGACGAAATCGTATACAGAGCCGTCAAGCCTCTTTAAGAGCTCTTCTGTCACCGCGTATGCGCTCATCTCCGGCTTCAGGTCATACGTGGCCACATCCTTGGGAGATGGGATCAGGCACCTGTCTTCCCCCTGAAAGGCCGTTTCTTCCCCGCCGTTGAAGAAATAGGTGACATGGGCATACTTCTCGGTCTCGGCTATCCGCAACTGCCTGAGGCCGTGCCTGCTTATGATTTCGCCGAATATACTGGTTAATTTAAGCGGCGGAAATGCCGCGGGATACGGGAAGTCCTCTTCGTAAAGGGTCATGGTGACATATGAACTTAATCGGGGTGCCCTGCCCCTGTCAAAAAAGCTGAAGTCCCCGCCGGCTATGGCCATTGTCAGCTCTCTTGCCCTGTCGGCCCTGAAATTGAAGAATATCACGGAATCCCGGTCCTGTATCGTTCCCACGGGTTTGTCTCCCTCACATATCACGGAGGGTGTTATGAATTCGTCGGTCTCATTGATTTCGTAACTCTTTTCAACAGCCTCCAGTGCGGACCGCACCTTTCTCCCCTCTCCCGCTACAAGCGCCCTGTATGCGCGCTCTATCCTGTCCCAGCGCCTGTCCCTGTCCATGGCCCAGTATCTTCCCGACACGGTGGCGATCCTGGCCGCGGGCCTGTCCCTGATAAATGCCTCAAGGTCCCTTATGTATTCTATGCCGGAGTCAGGGGGCGTATCCCTGCCGTCCATGAACGCATGTATGAATATCTTTTTGACCCCTGCCCTTATGCCCTGATCGATCAGTGCATACAGATGGCTGATATGGCTGTGGACACCGCCGTCCGACACGAGGCCGAGGAGATGCAGGGCGCTGCTGTTTTCGACCGCGGCCTTCATTGCCGCGGCAAGGGCCGGGTTTTCAGCCAGTTCGCCGTTTTTTATGGCCTTGTTTATCCTTGCATAATCCTGGTAAACGATCCTGCCGGCCCCCAGGTTCAGGTGCCCCACTTCGGAATTGCCCATCTGTCCTTCCGGCAGTCCCACGGACTCTCCGGAGCACCCGAGGGCTGTATGGGGGTATTCTTTCACCAGGCCTTTATAAAAGGGGATGTCCGCCTTTTCGGTGGCGTCCCGTGCGGGATTATTATCACCTATGCCCCATCCGTCGAGAACTATAAGCACGAGGGGGGCCATCATTTCACCAGCATCTCAAGCAGCGCCTTCTGGGTGTGCAGCCTGTTCTCAGCCTGGTCGATAACAACACTCTGCGGGGAATCAAGCACATCGTCTGTTATCTCTTCACCCCTGTGCGCAGGGAGACAGTGCATAACTATTGCATCGGGCTTTGCAAGAGACACGAGCCTGCGGTTTATCTGGTAGCCCCTGAATATCTTCTTTCTCCTCTCCACCTCCCGCTCCTGTCCCATGCTGATCCATACATCTGTGTAAAGTACATCGGCATCCTGTACAGCCTCTTCGGGGTCTGTGACAATCCTGACCTGCCCCCCGCCTGAGACAACCCTTGTATATATCCTGTTGTCAGGCTCATATCCCCTGGGGCAGGCGAGGACGAGTTCCACCCCTGTCGGCAGCGCCGCCTCTATCAGCGAATTTGCAACATTATTGCCGTCGCCCACGTAGACGAGGCGCACGCCCCTGAGCCTGCCCTTTTTCTCCTTTATGGTCAGCATGTCAGCAAGGGCCTGGCAGGGGTGATGCAAGTCCGTAAGGCCGTTGATTACGGGAATGGTTGCATTGGCGGCGAGCCTTTCGATATTGGTGTGGGCATAGGTCCTCAGGACAATGCCGTGCAGGTATCTTGAAAGCACCCTCGCGGTGTCTTCAATGGTTTCACCCCTGCCGAGCTGCAGTTCCTGTGCATTTATATAGATGGCCTGCGCGCCGAGCTGGTATATTCCTGTCTGAAAGGATATCCTCGTCCTCGTTGATGTCTTGTCAAAAAGCAGGCCTATGCTCCTGCCCGTAAGCGGGCGGGCCTGACTGTCCGTGCCGGCTTTGAGGGCGGCGGCCCTTTCAAGAAGTGCGGCGAACTCTTCCGGGGTGATGTCCGATAATGTAAGAAAGTCTCTTTTCATATTCCGTTACCATTGCCTCTCGAAAATCTCTTCGAGTACATCGATAAGGTGGTCGATTTCTTTTTCAATAATTATGAGTGGAGGGGTGAAGCGGAGCACATTGCCGCTCGTGCAGTTGATGAGAATCCCCCTCCTGGCACATGCCTCGACGATCGGCCCGCCTGTTTTCGTCAGCTCCAGCCCGAGCATAAGGCCCATGCCCCTGACATCGATTATATCAGAAGGAAAGTCTCTTTTCAGCTTTTCGAGTTTATTAAAAAAATATTTGCCGGTACGCCGGCAGTTGTCCAGCAGAAACCCGTCCTCAAGCAGTGTTTCAATGGTGGCCACGGCCGCAGAGCAGGCAAGGGGGTTTCCCCCGAAGGTCGAGGCATGGGAGCCGGGCTTGAATGATGCGGCCACATGGTCTTTTGCCAGTATGGCGCCTATTGCAACCCCGCCCCCCAGTCCCTTTGCAAGGGTGATGATGTCGGGTTCGACATCAAAGTGCTCGTACGCAAAAAACCTCCCTGTCCTTCCCATGCCCGTCTGTATCTCATCGAGTATGAGCAGGAGCTTGTGTTCATTGCATATCTCGCGCACGCCGCCCAGATAGGATTCCGACGGCATCCTGATGCCGCCCTCACCCTGTATCGGCTCGAGCATCACGGCACACGTATTGTCTGTAACGGCCTTTTTCAGTGCGTCTATGTTATTGAACGGCACATATTTGAATCCGGGCACCAGGGGTTCAAAACCCTTGCGCAGCCTGTCCTGCCCTGTGGCGCTCAGTGCCGCCAGTGTCCTTCCGTGGAAAGAGCCGTATGCGGTTATAATCTCTGTCCTGTGCGGGAGGAAATGATCCTTTGCGTATTTCCTTGCAAGCTTGATAGCCCCTTCCACGGCCTCTGCGCCTGAATTGCAGAAGAACGCCTTGTCTGCGCAGGAGAGCCCGGTCAGGAGCTTTGCAAGCTTGATCTGTGAATCAATGTGGTAGAGATTGGAGACATGCAGGAGCCTCTGCGCCTGTTTCTGCAAGGCAATCACGACCCGCGGGTGGCAATGGCCGAGGCAGTTCACCGCAATCCCCGCGACAAAGTCCAGGTACTCCTTTCCACCCGAGTCCCAGACCTTGGTGCCGCGCCCTTTTCTCAGCATGATGGGAAAGCGGTTATATGTGTTCATCAGGTATTTCTTTGACTGTTCAATGATTTTTTTATCCATGGTGTAAAAATATAACATAAATAACCGCAACTCAGCCACAGCGGGATTCCCCGGGGTTTGTTTTATCGGCGGATGTTTCGCTATAATTGTAGAATTTGCGTACAAATTATTCCTGTAAACCCGGGAAAGGAGATTCTGGAATATGAGCATTGAATACTCAGTAAGCCCTGACGGGAAAAAGTACCCCCTGCCCACACCGGAAGAGTACAGGCGGGAAGTGAGGCGTCTCAAGACCGTGGCGGCGAAACAGAAGAAACTCGGCCGCGAGGTCGTCGTTGTTATGGGCGTTGGTTTTGTAGGGGCTGCAATGGCCGCCGTTATTGCGGACACCGTGGATGAGAAAGGCCGGCCCGGCAAGTTCGTAATAGGCATGCAGAGGCCGAGCACGAGAAGCTTCTGGAAGATACCGACACTTAACAGCGGCGTCTCTCCCGTGACATCCGAGGACAAAGAGCTTGCGCCGATGATAAAGAGATGCGTCATTGACAAAAAGACCCTTATCGCAACCTATGTATATGAAGTCCTGTCACTTGCGGACGTGGTGGTCGTTGATATTCAGTGCGATTACATCAAGGAATCCCTCGGCGATATATCCAGCGGACGCGCTGACATGAGCCCTCTTGAGGAGTCCCTGTCGATCATGGCCGAACACATATCTCCCGATGCCCTTGTCCTGATAGAGACAACGGTGGCCCCGGGCACCACCGAGCAGATTGCCTATCCGATAATGAAAAAGGTTTTCAGGCGCCGCGGTATCAGGACAGACCCCCTGCTTGCGCACAGTTTTGAACGGGTGATGCCCGGCAGGGATTACGTGGCGAGCATATCCGATTTCTGGCGTGTATGCAGCGGGATCAACAGGGAGGCAAGGGACAGGGTCGTTAAATTCCTTAACGAGATAATCAACACAAAAGACTATCCGCTTACGGTACTGGACCGTCCGATCGAATCCGAGACCGCCAAGATAGTGGAAAACAGCTTCCGCGCGACGATACTTGCGTTTCTTGATGAATGGAGCCTGTTTGCAGAGCGCAACGGTGTGGACCTGATAAAGGTCATCAATGCAATCAAGGTGCGTCCAACCCACAGCAATATCATCTTCCCGGGCCCCGGCATAGGGGGTTACTGCCTGCCCAAAGACGGGGGTCTCGGGGTATGGGCATACAGACATATCCACGGGTTTGAAGACGACATCTTCAAGATCACCCCCCTGGCGATAAATATCAATGACACCCGCGCCCTGCACGTCGGACAGTTGACAAGGGATGCGCTCAGGAACATGAGCAGGCCCATTGCAGCCGCGGACATACTCGTGCTCGGCGCATCATACAGGGAGGACGTGGGTGACACGCGGTACAGCGGCTCGGAACTGATAGTCAGGAGGCTGACCGAGATGGGAGCGGAGATACGGGTGCATGATCCCTATCTCACCCACTGGTGGGAATTTGAAAAACAGGATACATACCCGAAAAAGGGATACAGCCTCAGCAGGTTTTTCAGGAACCAGGAGAAGCTCTCGGGGCTTAGAATAGAAAAAGACCTGAAGAAGGCACTGAAGGGGGCTGATGCCATTATCTTCAGCGTACGCCACAGGCATTACCTGGACCTTGACCCTGACAGCGTGTTTGAGATGGCAGGGAATACATTTGCGGTTATTGACTGTTTCGGTATCCTTGACGACAAAAAAATCCGGCGCTATTTTGAGCTCGGCTGCGAGGTCAAGGGGCTGGGCAGGGGGCATGTCAGGTGGATAAAAGACGAGGTCAGAAGGCAGAAGATGAAGGCAGGGCGTAACCCCTGACGGTATTGCCGGTTCCGGACATTGCCCTGATGTTGCATAAACCGGCAGGAGAGCCTGCCGTAAAACCATCCGTCTCTCCCGCCCCGCGGGCGATAGCTTCATGCGACTGTAAGGTTTATGTGACTGTCAAGGATCACCCTCCGCCGCGATTCATGATAACAAGACAGATCGCGCTCCCCCATAAAACAATTACCAGGACAAGACTGACTAATACTGCGGCACTGCCCAGGTCTTTCGCCTTCCTGGCGAGCTCATGATAGTCAGGCGATGCCATGTCAACGATGGACTCAATTGCAGAATTCAGCAGTTCCACGATGAGAACGAGGGTGTTGGCAAAAAACAATATGCTCTTGAAAACAATGGATATCGGCAAAAAATATAAAACAACCAGCAGGACAACAAACAGACATATCTCCTCGCGAAATGCGGGCTCGCTGCTGACGGCAAAACGCAGGCCGTTCAGTGAATAGAAGAATGCGGCCCGGATCCTGGCAAGACCTGTTTTTGGTGAAGGTTTAGCGTTCATAAATATTAATACGAAGCCGGCCGTCAGTATGGCTCCTCTGGTTCCTGTTTCTGCATCCACCTGTAGGACCTCATGCCGTGAATTGTCTCCACCGGCCTGCTGCCCAGGACGGTCATCAGCATCTTTAACGCGAGGCAGTTGAATTTGTTGAAATAATTAAAGATGAAATCCCGTGTCTTCCGCGCGTAGACAAATTCCGTATAGAGGTGCCGCTGCAACAACCGGATATATTCCCCTGCCGTCTCTCCCGCCGCATCCTCCGCTTTTGTTCCCTTTTTCATGGTGTGCAGTATTGCGGTCGAGGCAAGCTCCGCGCTTCTCTGTGCATAAAATATTCCTTCACCGAGCAGGGGGTCGGCAAAGCCGGCCGCATCACCTGCAAGGAGGATATTTCCGTATGCGGGTTCCCGAAGGAAGTTGCCGTACGGGAAAGGGTGTCCCTTTACCCTGTAAGGCCGGACCTCCCCTATATCCAGCGCGGAGAGGAATTTTCTGAATGCATAGAGGAGCTGCCTCCTGTTTTTCACGTTAAGCCCCCCTGTGCCTGCGATGAGTTTATCGCTGTTGGGAAACAGCCATGAATACCCGTAGCTTACATAATCAAAGCAGAGGACGGGATGGTTGATTTCCCTTTTCAGGGCGGAGCGCTCTATGAAGATTTCCAGGCCTGTGGCAAGGTTCTCCTGCCAGTGTTTCCTGTTGACCCTGTTTTCCGGGAAGAATCTTCTCATGACGCTGTTGATGCCGTCGGCGCCTATGATGAACCGCGCGGTGAATGTCCGTCCGCCTGATGTCCGGATCAGATTACGGCCTGCGTCGAAGTATTCAACCCCGTCACCCCCGATCATTTCCGCGCCGGCCCTGCGGGCCTTTTTCAGAAGAAAATCATCGTACACATACCTCTTCACGAAGTAAAAAGGCAGGTCCGTGTCTCTCCCTGTAACCAGCTTGTCCTTATAGAAAATCTCGTAGCGGCGCGCCTCGAAATCAATGATATTCTCTTTCCTGAGATCGCCTGCGCTCTCGCCGAATACACGCTGCAGGAGTTTTACGGTTTTAGCGGTTATGCAGCCTGCGCAGAGTTTTTCCCTGGGGAATGTGCTTTTATCGATTATAAGAACACGCAGCCCGGCCCCGGCCAGGATATATCCGGCGGTGGAGCCTGCGGGGCCGGCCCCTGCAATGATAACATCATATTCTGTTGATTCCGGCATTCCGAATTCCCTGAACTCTCCTCTTTACCTGAAGATTACCGGTTAATAAATGAACGTTTCATAATATGATAAGCATAACAGAAGAAAATTTCCCGCCCGCCGGCGATATTTTTTATGCCGTAGTGAGGTAAAATATTTCATATTATTATGATGGCACCGTCTGTCGAAGAGCTGATAAAACGCATTCACTCCCTCGTGCCCCGAGACAGGAAGATCCGGATAATGAATGTCTGCGGTTCACATGAGCATACGATCGCCTTCTCCGGTATGAGGAGCCTGATGCCCCCCAACCTGGAGCTGATCCCCGGGCCGGGATGCCCGGTGTGTGTGTGCCCCGAGAGTGATATCATCAATGCAATAAACCTTTCAAGGCAACGTGATGTCATACTGGTTACATACGGCGACATGCTGAGGGTTCCCTCACGAAAGGGCTCCATACGCACCGGCGGAGGAAATTACCGGATAATCACCTCGCCCTTTGAGGCGGTAAGGATTGCACGGTCAAACCCCGGCAGGAAAATCGTCTTTTTCTCGATCGGCTTTGAAACAACAACAGCGCCTGCCGCCGCCGTACTCGACTCAGGGGTGCCGGGGAATTTCTTTATGCTCTGCTCGCACAGGCTGACCCCGGCAATCATGGAGACCATGGTCAGGGATGCGGAGACAGGGATTGACGGATTTATCGCGCCCGGCCATGTCTCGGCGATAACCGGCTCGAATGCATGGGATGTGTTCCCCGGCAAATACGGCATACCCGCAGTGGTTGCCGGATTTGAGGCGGATAACCTGCTGCTCGGAATTTCAGAGGTTCTCAGCCGCCTTGAACACCGGGATGTCAGGGCAGGCAATGTTTACGGCAGGGTGGTCAGGCCTGAAGGCAATATACGGGCGCAGGAACTCATGAATAAGTATTTTAAGGTCGCGGATGTCAACTGGAGGGGGATCGGCCGTGTTGCCCGCTCGGGGCTGGAACTGAGGGATGAGTATGCCGGAATGGACGCGGGGAAGGTATTCGGGCCCGGTGAGGTGAAAGAGGAAAAGATACCCGGCTGCATATGCGGTGATATAATCCTTGGAAGGGCGTACCCGCCCGCCTGCGGGTTGTTCAGGAAGGCCTGCAGTCCGCAGGCCCCTGCAGGGCCGTGTATGGTTTCAGTTGAAGGGGCCTGCAATATCTGGTACAGGACGGAATCAGTATAAACAAGGCTTTTCGGCAGACTCCGCTGCCCGCCGTCAATGGTTTTATGCAACTGTAAGGTTCATGTTATCATTTGCTCATGAGCAGAGGCGGTATACTTGTCGTTGAGGATGAAAGCAAGATAGCCGAGATAGTCAGGGCCTACCTGGAAAAAGAGAATTTCAACGTCACCGTTGCAGGGACAGGACGGGAGGCTATATCCCTGTTGAAGCAGGGGTTCGATCTTATAATTCTCGATCTTATGCTTCCGGATATGGATGGAGAAGACATATGCAGGACGATCCGGAATGATTCGGATATTCCCATTATCATGCTGACTGCAAAGAGCGAAGAGGATGAGAGGATAAGGGGCCTTGGTATGGGCGCTGACGACTATGTGGTTAAACCGTTCAGTCCCAGGGAACTCGTTGCGCGTGTCAAGTCGCTTTTAAGAAGGGTAAAAGGCTCGAAAAAGAGCATAAGCTTCAACAGCGGGGATCTTGTCATAGATTCCTCCAGCTTTGAGATAAGAAAGAGAGGTTCTCCAGCAGTTCTTACGCCTACCGAGTTCAAGCTCCTGCAGTGCCTTGCGGAACATCCCGGCCAGGTTTTCACACGGCTCCAGCTTATCAATGTGATCCTCGGTTATGATTTCGAAGGCTACGACAGGACCATTGATGCGCATATAAAGAATATCCGCCGCAAGATTGAAGACAACCAGAAAAAACCCTTATATCTCAAAACCGTTTACGGTGTAGGCTACAAGTTTACGGGCCGGCCCGATGAGGACTAAACTCTTTCTTGCATTCATATTCATTATCTTTCTCGCCCTCCTTTCAAACATCGTGTTTGAAAGAATGATCATCAGGGACTTCAATGACTTTATCAGGGGGACGGAAGAAGACCACATTTACTGGGTCATGGCTTCGGTTGAAGGGAGCTATATCAACGGTAAATGGGACAGGCAGCTTCTTGGTGAAGCGCTTCACTGGGGCCTGATGCTCGGTTTTGACTCCTATGTCGAGGACCACTCGGGAAATACAGTACTGTCTTCTGCCAGGGTACTGTCTACCATAAGCCCCAATATGCGGGAGAGGATGAATTCACTCCTGAAACTGCCTTCAGGCACGGGCGAATTTGTCTGGTATCCGCTGTATGCAGAAGGGGAAGAGATAGGCAGACTGTATATCAGGCCGTTTGAAAGACGCGGGCCGGTGCCTTTAAAAGAGGAGATATTCAGGAAGAGGGGCAAGGAGTTTCTTGCCATATCTTTCCTTATAGCCGGCGGAGGCGCCTTGGTCCTGTCCCTCCTCTTTACAATATTCCTTTCCAACCCCATAAGACGGTTAACAAGGTCTGCCGAAAAGATAGCGGAAGGGAATTTTGCGGTGCAGACGCCGAAGGTGCACAAGAATCTTAAAGACGAGATTGACAGGCTGACGGAAAGCTTCAACTATATGACCGAGGCCCTGAGGAGGGAAGACTCCCTGAGGAGGCATCTCACCTCCAACATTGCGCACGAGCTGAGGACGCCGCTGACAATCATAAAGGGCAACCTCGAGGCCATTGAAGACGGGATAATCTCCGACCCCGGGGCGGTGATAGAAAATATACGCTCTGAAATCCAGAGGATTATACTGCTTGTAGAAGGGATAGAAGACATAACGAATGCCGAGGCGAGTTTTTTCAGAAAGGGAGAAATCGAGGAGATCAACCTGAGGGAATTTATCGAGTCCGTGGCCGGCGGTATGAGAAAGATCGCCGAAGAAAAAGGGCTTTACCTGAAAACCCGAGGGCCTTCCATGAATATTAAAACTTATCCTGAAAAGCTCCACATTATCGTGAAGAACTTGCTAACCAATGCATGCAAGTTCACCACCTCAGGCGGGATATCGATCAGGTGGGGGGAAAACGGCAGGGGCGACGGGGGATTCTACATATCCGTTGAGGATACCGGCAAGGGCATATCAGAAGAACATATCTCCATGATTTTCAACAGGTTTTACAAGGAGGAAGATTCAGGCGGGCAGGGGCTGGGGCTCGCCATTGTAAAAGAGCTTGCTGATGTAATGGGCGGCAGGGTGGAGGTGAAAAGCGTCCCCGGCAAGGGAGCACGTTTTAAGATCATATTCTGACAATCAGGCCGCCCTTCATATTTTCTTCATTTTTGGGATATATTTAAGAATAACGGGGCGTTAACAATAAAGGTTGTTCTTGATGTTGCATAAACGGGCGGGAGAGCCCACCGTAAAACCCTGTTTGAGGTTTCAGGGGTTAGAGGGTTCAGGGTTGAAGGGTTATGGGGTTCTGGGTTGTGAGGTTCGGGGGGTTGGGGGTTGAATTTCGGTTTGTTGTAATAGTTCAGCACTGACCAGAAGATATAGTTCCTTTCTTCATATGTCGGTCCGAAGGATGTCGAGGA
>WFVK01000133.1 GCA_015491705.1 Nitrospirota bacterium
CTTTCAGGACAATGCCTTCATAATTGATTTCTTTTATTTCAGGCCTTACCTCTATTGTCACGCTGAATGAAAGGGGCTGGCCCGGCTTCAGTTCCACCCTGTCATTCATGTCAGGATAACTGACAGGTTCTATGTTCGCCTCCCTGACGGCCTTGACATAATATTCAGGCACAATCTTTTCTATAATGCGGGCATCCACGCTTTTGCCGAATCTTTTGACGAGGATAGCCCGCGGCACCTTGCCGGGCCTGAATCCGGGAATCCTCGCGGTCGTCCTCAGCTCATTATAGGCGCTGTCGGTCTCTGCCTGGATAACATCCTTCGGGATACTGATCGTGAGTTTTTTTCTTGTGGGTGACAGTTCTTCTACTTTCTGGAGCATTTATACCTCATATGATTTATTTTGATTATAATCTTAGACTGATAGAAGTCATTTGTCAATGAATCCGGTTCCGGGTGGATAAAGCCGGACGCTATTTGTATTATAATAAACAATCGTCCGATTTTGCCATAACTCGCAGGGTGCGGCCCCCGTATTGCATAAACGGGCGGCGGAGTGCGCCGGAAAAAACATAGTGAATCGCAGATAAAGCCTTTCCGCCGGGCTCTCCCGCCTGCGGGCGGTGTTTTTATGCAACTGTAAGGGTAACATAAATGGAGAAATATATTTCAGTAGTTATTCCCAACTACAACATGGCGGCTGTGATAGGGAAGTCTCTGGAGGCGGCCTTTGCATCGGAATATGAAAACTTCGAGGTCATCGTCGTGGATGACCGCTCTGATGATGATTCCGTTGAGGTCATAGAGAGGTTCCCGTGCAGGCTCATCCGGCTTGAGGAACGCTCCGGCGCGTCAAAGGCAAGAAACACCGGCGCACTTAACAGCAGGGGTGAAATCATATTTTTTACGGATGCGGACTGCCTCCTCATGAAAGATACGCTCTCCGCCGTAAACAGGGCCTTTTCACGTGCGGGGCCGGATGTCATTATCGGCGGGACGTATACGCGGATACCTTATGACAGGGATTTTTTCAGTATCTTCCAGTCGGTGTTCATAAATTACTCCGAGACCAAGAATGCGGAGAATCCTGATTATATCGCCGCCCATGCGCTTGTAATCGATGCCCGCACATTCAGGAAGAGCGGGGGGTTCCCTGAAGATTTCCTGCCGATTATCGAGGATGTGGAATACTGCCACAGGCTGCGGAGGTCGGGGTGCAGGCTGGTTATGGAGCCGGAGATACAGGTGCGGCACATATTTGATTTTTCCCTGTCCGGGTCCCTGCGCAATGCCTTCCGTAAATCGAAGTACTGGACCATGTATTCACTGAAAAACAGGGACCTGCTGGCTGACTCGGGCACTGCGTCCGCAGAACTCAAGACAAATACGGCCTCATATTGCCTGAACCTGCTCCTCTTGTCACTGTGGATGTTCCTGCAGAAGACCGGCCTGCTGTTGGCGGCCGCCTTCGTCCTTATAATAAACATATTCATAAACAGGCGGCTGTTCAGGGCGTTCTTTGAGACGAAAGGGGCCGTGTTCGGGATACAGGCGGTGCTTTATTACACTGCGCTCTATCCGCTTCCTGTGTGTATCGGTACGGCTGCTGCCGTGACGGGACATTTTTTCAACAGGAAATACTGATGTTGCACTGACCGGCAGGAGATATTACAATGCAATATTCACCCTTTCGCCATGTCCTTTCGGTTTTCCACAAACGCCGTCCTGTTCAACTGACTTTTTTCCTCACTGCAAGGTGCAATGCGGCGTGTCCCTTCTGCTTTTACCTGTCGGGTAAGAACCATCCTGCAGAGGGGCGGCCGGAACTGTCCATTGACGAGATCCGCAGGGTGTCTCCGTCAATGGGGCGTCTCCTGTGGCTGGCATTTTCCGGGGGGGAGATATTTTTAAGGGAGGATATAGCAGAGATAGCAGAGGTCTTTTATAAAAACAACAGGCCCTCCATCATGCTCTTCCCCACCAACGGGCTGATGACCGGTGTAATAACGGAAAAGACGGTGGATATCCTGGAACGCTGCAGGAAGAGCACGGTTGCGGTAAAGCTCTCCGTCGAGGGTCCTGAAGATGTCCATGATTCGATCCGGGGCAGGGGCAGCTTCCGCAGGACAATGGAGACCTGCGAGGCCCTCGGGAGGCTGCTCGATGCGTATCCGAATTTCGAGCTCGGTATAAATACCGTGTTCTGCTCCGCAAACCAGGACAGCATGGATGAGGTTATTGAACTGGTCGGGGGACTGGACATGATCAGGACCCATACTGTTTCACTTATCCGCGGTGATGTCGCTGATGCGGGGCTCAAAGAGATCGACATTGAAAAATACCGCAGAACAGCGGACAGGCTGGCGGCGGGACTTAAAGAGGGGACATCCGCTGTTTACCGTTTCAGGGGGGCCGGGATAAAGGCTGCGCAGGATATCCTGCAGCGCAGGCTTATTTATGAAACAGCGGCCGGCAACAGGCAGGTGATCCCCTGTTATGCAGGCAGGCTGAACGTGGTGCTCACGGAATCCGGGGATGTATATCCATGCGAGTCCTTTTCAATGAAACTCGGCAATGTGAGGGAGAGCGGGTATGACATCGGGAGTATATTGAGGAGCAGGAAGAGCCGTGACAGGATACGCACGATCCGGGACAACGGCTGTTTTTGCACGCATGAATGTTATTTCATGACGAATATCCTGTTCAATCCACGTGTATATCCGCAACTGCTGAAGGAATATCTGCAATTGTGAGGGCGGAATATCCCGCCGGCTTATGCAACTGTAAGCCTTAACGTTGCATAAAACGGCCGGAGAGCCCGCCGTAAAACCTTTATAAAGCGATGGGATATCGGAAATACGTCTCTGTTGCAGGAAA
>WFVK01000134.1 GCA_015491705.1 Nitrospirota bacterium
ATATCCCCTCTCCCGGAGGGGGAGAGGGTGAGGGTGAGGGGGATTCCCGTCACCCCGAACGGAGAGAGAGGTCTTATAAGGCCTTGATACCAGAAGATTTCTCACTTCGTTCGAAATGACAGCGGGTTGATCAGATAATGACTTTCCGCAACATGAACTGATTACTCAAAAAAATTAAGGGAGGGGAAGATGAATAAAAATATGAAAAAAACGTTTATGCTGATTTTCATGTTGTGTGTTTTATCACTTTATGCTTGTGCCACGGGGACAAAAGTGTTTGTAAATAATCAGTATATAGGGAAGACCCCTGCCATAGTCTGTCTGGAAAGAGATAAAACATACAAGGTCACACTGCAGAGAGGAGGAAATGAGAATGTTATGAATATAAATGTTAAGACAGATTTATACAAACCGGCTTTTCTTGGTGCCGGTTTCTTTGTTGACATGAATAGCGGTGTAGTAATCCACGGAATAGAAACTATGGATGAATTTGGGAACTTGAATTTTCAAAGGGAGATAAACATAAATATCCCCCGGGATAAAGATTCAGTTGTTGTGAAGTTCGTGACGGATGATACTTCACCGTATGACCTGTTAAATGAAGAATTTGCAAAACGCTGGTTATCGGGATGCCGGGGGGAAGGTAAAAAAAACATCCCCGTCATTTCACCTTTCCTTGCAGAAAGTCAATGAAAGGCGGTTACGTGAAGAATATAATATTTGAATAAGTGAGGATTCAAATGGGTGGTTTGCTATTGGATATGATAAAATTTAACCAGTAATAACCCGTTATGGACTTGCCGGAAAAGAACCAAATGAAAAAGAACCAAATGAACAAAATCGTCCGTCGCTTCAGAAATGATTTCAAATGGCAATACTGGCTGCTTATCTTTGCGCTTGTGATAATACTGTCCCTGCACATAATCGCCCGGTCCGCGCATTCCCCTTACCGGTTTCTGATATATATCCAGGATTTCCTGCCCGAGGCGATAGCCGCGGCGGTAAGCGCCGTCATCACCAATTACATCAATGATTTCAACAACAAATCATTGAAGATGGTGCCGCATGTCATATACCCTCTCATTGCCGGCACCGTGCTTTTCCTTGCGATTCTGTCCTTCAGCGATGTGTTCTCAACAGTTGAGATAGTAATCAGCGGCATGGGCGACGGGCAATTCACTGAAAACGAAATCCAGAGGATTAACGACGAACTGGGAGAAAACAATAAAAACGTGAAACTATCCCTCGGCATGAATTACTGCCGCATAGCGGGACAGGCCGGAAACGGTTGCCCACCCGTCAATGTAAACAAGGTGTACTCTGCCCTGACGGCGCAGATCGAAAGCGGCGAAAACAAGTCCGATATTTATGAGCTGGATGTGATATGGATACCTTACTTTGTAAAAAAGGGCTGGATAATACCGCTGGACCAGTACAGGAACAAATCGAAGATACGCTATACCTTCGGTGTCGAACAGGAGACCGGGAGGTTTGTCTATAAAAAAGACGGTTCAACCCCATATAAACAGACCTTTGTTGTGCCCAGTTTTCTGAATGTGGGGTTCTTGATGTACCGTGTCGACCTGTTTCACCGGCTTATAGGAAAGGACAGGGAACCATCCTCATGGGATGAATTGATCGAATGGTTATACGAGGTGAAAGAAAAATACGGAGACGAATATGACGGCTTCGTATTTCAGGGGGCCCGGTATGAAGGCCTGATGTGCAACTACATGGAGATACTGTGGGCCAACGGCGGAGAGATTGTTGAAGAAAACGGCATTCCGCGCGTCGACACGCCCGAGGGTGTCAGGGCGCTGGAATTCTTCGCCAGACTCCTCAGGGACGGCATAATCCCGCGGGAGGTGCTGACCTATAACGAGGCAAAGAGCCTGGAACACTTTGCACGCGGAAAGACGCTCGTGCTGAGGCACTGGCCGCGTGCCTTCTACAACATACAGCACTACAGGAAATACAGGCACCTGAGAAACAAGGTCAACATCATGTCCAAACCCCTTCCTTTCAGGGGGGTTGCAAGGGCTTCCGCCAAGATGAGCCTGGGAGGATGGTCTTATGCCGTATCAAGGCATGCCTATGACAGCGGCAGGGCAAAGGCGGCAATGGAAGTCATTGAATATCTGACAAGCGAAAAGCAGTTTAACGAGTCAATGTATCCGCAGTTCCCGGGACAGGAGGGGACCTCACTCAGAATACCCGCGCATAAGCTGGTCATAGAGAATGCAAAGGGGGAAAAGGATACCCTTGATTATGCCTATACTTACCTTAAAAACCGCTACTACCGCACGAGACCGAAATTCCCCTATTACGCCGTGTTTTCCGAAATACTGGTCAGGCATATCCATCAATATCTGAAAGACGGCAAGCCCACCGCCGAAGAGACCTTAAGAAACGCCCAGGAAGAATTAAACAGGACCATCCCCGGCCTTGAAATCAGCATGAATTCACCTTAACCTTAACGTTGCATAAACCGGCCGGAGAGCCCGGCGGAAAAGCTTTATAAAGCGACACCCTCACCGTGGATTCGCATTCAGTAAGCGCATGCGGAAATAAAGACCGCTTTTGAACGGGCGTCAGTTAAGGTAAGCCCTGAGGCGCTTCAGGCTCTTTTTTACATCCTTTACATTGTGGGCCTCGATTGTATAGACACACCCTGTCCCTTCAAGCTCTTCAAACAGTGTCTCAAAATCAAAATTGCCCTCTCCGATGGCAAGGTGCTCATCGGCGTATCCTGAATTGTCATGCAGGTGGACCTCAACGATATTTGACTTTATTATCGCGAGCCACTCGGTGAGGGTGAGCTTTGAAAAGAGGTTGAAATGCCCGGTGTCAAAGCACACGCCGAAATTTCCGGAATTCATCTCGTTCATCAGTATCCCGAGATGCTCCGGGTCATCTTCGAATATGTTCTCTATGGCTATCTTGGTGCCGATATCAACGGCCCTCTCATTAACCGGCCCCCATGTATCGAGACTCCCCTGAAGCCATATGTCGATCCTGTTGTCATACTTCCACCTGTCGTATCCCGAATGAAAGACAACCACCCGGGGCCTGAGAATCTCGGCAAAGTCCATTACGTCTGAAAATCTCTTTTTTGTAACCTCCCGCACCCTGGGGTCGACCGCGCCCGGAGACAAATCCATAAACGGCGCATGTATCGACAGGGCGGGATTGTAATCAAGCCTGTCCTTCAGGGCGGTTATATCTTTTTCCGTCAGATTGTCGAAGGTCACCGAACCGAAATATATCTCGAGGTTCAGCCTTTCCTTTTTTATATAAGGCAAATACTTGTCCACCAGGTCATAAGGGACATGGACATGCGGGTTCATCCCGGGGGAATTATTTTGCGGCATTGGTCTCCGCTTTGAGAGGGTTTTTCGCGGTCGCGGCCTTTCCCCCGTTTTTCCCGTCGTTACCCGCATCAGTGGATGACGATTCCCGGGACTCCATGGCCTTTTTCCTGTCGGCGGAAGGGTAATCCGTAACATACCAGCCGCTGCCTTTCAGGACAAAAGAGGTGTTTGTTATGAGCTTCTTCAGTTCCCCCCCGCATGAGCTGCACTCCGCAAGAGGATCATCAGTGATTTTCTGCATTATCTCGAACTCTTCGTTGCATTTTGTGCATTTGTACTCGTATACAGGCATGTTTCTCACTCTCCTCCGTCTTTAATTTACCTTGCGGTTGCATAAAACCGCCGCCGCTTTAAGGTTAAATCTGTGGCTTGACTCATTGCATGGGAACAGAGGCGGCCTCTCATGCCGCGTTCAAACAACATTAAATTTAATTTATCATATACACGAAATTATTGACAAGATTACACGCCTGTGATACAAAAAACATATGTGGGAATATACCGAAAAAGTCAAGGAGCTCTTCCTGCATCCCAAAAACGCCGGCGAAATCGAAAATCCCGATGCAGTCGGCGAGGTGGGCAGCATCGTATGCGGGGACGCCCTGAAACTGACCCTGAGGATAGACAGGAAGACCGACAGGATCATTGACGCCAAATTCCGGACGTTCGGCTGCGCAAGCGCCATTGCATCGTCCTCTGCACTGACCGAATTAATAAAAGGCAAGACCGTCGACGAGGCCCTCAGGATCACCAACAGGGATATAGCGGACTATCTCGGCAGCCTGCCGCGGGAGAAAATGCACTGCTCGGTGATGGGCATGGAGGCGCTCCAGGCTGCCATAGCAAATTACAGGGGCGAAAAGCCGCCCGAGGCTGAA
This sequence comes from Nitrospirota bacterium, assembly GCA_015491705.1. Classification (GTDB taxonomy): domain Bacteria; phylum Nitrospirota; class Thermodesulfovibrionia; order UBA6902; family UBA6902; genus JAADFS01. Next base: position 4,250 of record WFVK01000134.1, read on the forward strand.
GAGGGAAAGATTGTCTGCGAGTGCTTCGGCGTGACGGATGAGAAGATCAAACGCGTCATCAGGGAGAACAATCTGCAGACCGTGGAGGATGTGACGAATTTCACAAAGGCCGGCGGGGGCTGCGGAAGCTGCATCCCGGAGATTGAAAAGATCCTCAGGGAGGTCCGGGGGGAAAGAGTGGCTGCAAAGCCGGAGATGCCCCGGAGGAAACTCACGAATATTCAAAAGATTGCCATGATACAGGAAGTCATGGAAAGAGAGATAAGACCCCTCCTGCAGGCGGACGGCGGGGACGTGGAACTGGTGGACGTCGAGGGAAATAAGGTGACGGTTTCCCTCAGGGGGATGTGCACGGGGTGCCTGATGGCGGATGTTACCGTGAAGAACATCGAGAAAAAGTTAAAAGAGCTGGTGAGCGAAGAGCTTTTCGTGGAGGCCGCATGAGAGTCGTTTACCTGGATAACAATGCAACAACAAGGGTTGCCGATGAGGTCAGGGAGGAAATGCTGCCCTATCTCAGCGAGCTCTACGGCAATCCGTCAAGCATGCATACATTCGGCGGGCAGGTGCACAGAAAGATAGAGACTGCAAGGGAGCAGGCGGCGGCGCTTATCAACGCCGAGCCCGAGGAGATAATTTTCACAAGCTGCGGCACAGAGAGCGACAACACCGCGATCATGAGCTGCCTTGCATCCAGCCCGCAGAAAAGGCACATAGTCACAACAAGGGTGGAGCACCCTGCCGTGCTGAATTTCTGCAAGACCATGTCAAGGAGAGGTTACAGCGTGACCTTCCTGCCTGTCGACAGGCTCGGAAGACTGGACCTGGATGAACTGCAGTCCGCAATAACAGATGATACCGCTGTAGTCTCTGTAATGTATGCAAACAATGAGAGCGGCGTAATCTTCCCGATAAGCGAAATCGCGGGGATTGTGAAGGCCAAGGGTGTTCTGTTTCATACGGACGCCGTCCAGGCAGCCGGAAAGATCCCCCTGGATGTAAAAAAAATACCGGTTGACATGATGTCCCTGTCAGGGCACAAGATACATGCTGCAAAGGGCGTGGGGGCACTTTATATCAGGAGAGGGACGCGCTTCGCCCCTTATATTATCGGCGGGCACCAGGAAAAAGGCAGGAGGGCCGGCACCGAGAATGTGGCCTCGATCGCGGGCTTCGGCAGGGCATGCGAACTCGCCAGGGAGCATCTCCCCGTGGAAGGCGCGAGGATAAGGGAAATGAGGGACAGGCTCGAACGTGGGCTTCACATGACATGCCCCGGGGCAAGGACCAACGGCGACCCCGCGAACCGGCTGCCTAACACCCTCAATATAAGCTTCGAGTATGTCGAGGGCGAGGCCATCCTGCTGCGGCTGAACGAATTCAACATATGTGCATCATCGGGCTCGGCGTGCACCTCGGGTTCGCTGGAGCCGTCGCATGTGCTGAGGGCGATGGGTGTCCCTTTCACGGCGATTCACGGCTCTGTAAGGTTCTCCCTGAGCAGGTATACCACGGACGGGGACATTGACCTGGTCCTTGAAAAAATGCCCGGTATCATAAAGGAACTGAGGGAACTGAGCCCCTACGGCAGGGAGGCGGGGCAGGCGGGTGTTCAGTCTTCGTGAACCCGGCCCCCGGCCTGCTGTGACATGTACACCTTACAGTTGCATAACACCATCACCCGCATGCCGGAGAGCCCGGCGGAAAAGCTTTATCTGCGATTCCCTGAGGAAATATTCAGTACGCATATCAACCTCTTTTGCAATTTCACTCCCCGTTACTTCCTGCAACAGAGACGTATTTCCGATATCCCATCGCTTTATAAAGGTTTTACG
>WFVK01000135.1 GCA_015491705.1 Nitrospirota bacterium
CAACTGCCGTGATATGGGCTTTCGTTCCCTTTACGGCTGCGGGGCAGCGGGGGACTCTCACCCCTCTTCCTCACATCCGTTCGCGCCTGCATGAGGAAAGTCCTCTTCGGCAGACTCATAATTCAAACATATCCGTTTCTCAAATGTCAATCGGTGGCTTTTACAAAGGCATAAAACTATCGCCGGCGGGGCAGCGGAGCCTGCCCGTTTATGCAGCATTCAATGAAAAATTTCCGCCCCTTTGACAGAGTGGGACAGGGAAACGCTGTAGCGGGTTCTGGTAAAATACTATCATAAAACCGGAGGAGAGCCCGCGGTGTTTTTATGCACTGTAAGCTTAAGATCAAACACCGGATGAAGGAGTACAGGCCATTGGGACGCATTATGAACTTTCTCATCTGTGCCGCTCTTGTCACGGCATTGCTCCTGCCGCTGCCTTCCGCTGTCCGCTCCGCGCAGGAAGAACCGCCCTCTCCACTGGCCTCGCACTTCAGGAAGCAGTACACCGACGACCTGGACGGCCTTCTGGCAAAACACTACATAAGGGTTCTGACCACCTTTAACAAGACCAATTTTTACATATCCGGCAGCAAGTTCTACGGGTTTGAATATGCCCTCGTAAAAGATTACGAAAAATTCCTCAACAGGCATAAAAAGCGCGGAGACCTGAAGGTGGTGGTGGAATTTATCCCCGTCTCCCGTGACCGGCTTATCCCGGCGCTTGTAAGCGGATACGGCGACATAGCGGCAGCCGGCCTCACCATCACACCGGAGCGCCTCAAAAAAGTGGATTTCACCATACCCTACCTGACCGGCATTGACGAGGTAATAGTGCTGAATAAAAACGTCAGGGGGATTAAAACCCTTCAGGACCTGTCCGGGCGTGAAATATTCGTGAGGCAAAGCAGCAGTTATTACGAAAGCCTCGTCTCCCTGAACAGGAAATTCCGCAAAGAGGGGAAGAGGCCTGTCAGGATTATCAGGGCGGATGAAAATCTCGAGACCGAAGATATTCTTGAACTGGTCAACTCGGGCGCGGTCGGGATCACCGTGGCGGACAGTCATATAGCCGGAATATGGTCCCGCGTCCTTGACAACCTCCGCGTGATGGATAACCTGAAGGTCCGTTCCGGGGGCAGGATTGCCTGGATGGTCAGGAAGGACAATCCCCGGTTAAAGGAAAACCTGAACAGGTTCATACGGAAGCACCGCAAAGGCACGCTCCACGGCAACATCTATTTTGACCGGTATTACAGAAACACGAAATGGATCACAAATCCCCTCACCGAACAGGAAACCGCGAGACTGCGCGAGTATAAAGCGCTGTTCAGGAAATACGCCGGGCAATACGGTTTTGACTGGATGCTCATCATGGCCATGGCATTTCAGGAATCGGGGCTGGATAACCGGAAAAAAAGCCGTGCCGGGGCCGTGGGCATCATGCAGGTGCGGCCGTCAACGGCAGCAGAGAAAAACATCGGCATCAGGGATGTACATCTCCCCGAAAACAACATCCACGCAGGGGTAAAGTATCTTGCCTTTCTGCGGGACCGGTATTTCAGCGATCCGGGCATACGGCCGAGGGACCGCGTGAGATTTGCGCTTGCGGCCTACAATGCCGGGCCTGCAAAGATACAGAAGATGAGAAGGGCGGCAGGGAAGATGGGCCTGAATCCGGACCGCTGGTTCAGAAATACGGAGATGGCGGCCCTGAAATACATAGGGCAGGAGACGGTCCGCTATGTCAGCAACATAAACAAATACTATCTGATCTTCAAACTGGTCTTAGAAAAAGACAGGGTGCGAAGCACTGAAAAAAGAAAAATAAGGGAGAGGTAAGTCGTAAAGTCTTCGTTGACTTTGTCCCGGAGAAGCTACTATCATAATTTTAAGTATGTATGAACGGATCAGGAGAGCCGGAAAACCTTGCGGCTTCCCCGTCCTGCGCTGCCGGTGGTTTAATGCGACCGGATTCGGACATGGATAATGAAAGATAAAACCTCCATCATAAACGCCGCCCAGAAATTCACCGCAAGAGGCCAGATCGATGAAGCCATTGCCGAATGGTCCAAGCTGCTGGCATCAGGCAAGGATGGCAACATACACAACACCATAGGAGACCTGTACCTCAAGAAAAGGGCCCAGAAAGAGGCGATAGAATCCTTTACAAAGGCTGCCGATATATTCAGGGAAGACGGTTTTTATCCGAAGGCCATAGCGCTTTATAAAAAGATACTCAATCTCGACCCTAACAGGACCGACGCGGTCATATCACTGGCGGAACTGAATGCGGAAAGGGGTTTCACAACCCAGGCCGCTGAAGACCTGCTCAAGGTCGCAAATAAACTTGAAGCAGGCGGTGATGTCAGAAAGGCCCTCGAAGTCTATCAGACGACACTGCGTTTTTCGCCCTTTGATATCAATATCAAGATAAAGATAGCGGAACTGTCACTGAAGC
>WFVK01000136.1 GCA_015491705.1 Nitrospirota bacterium
GTATGGCAGTCCCTGGGAAGCGATAGGTGGAATGCTATCAAAAGAGAGGGGCAGTGGACTATATTAGCACAGTACGATACCATGAGCCCCCAAAGGACGGGGACGGGAAGCACGAATTTTACCGTTACCGGCCCGCCTCCACCGGTTATTCCTGAGCCAATAAGCTCCATACTCTTTGTGGCCGGAGGCGCAACGCTGGGGATCAGGCGTTACTGGAAAAAGAAAAGACCCGCCTGATAAACAAATTGCCGAAGACAGGGACCCCGGTTAAAGGCCTTGGTGCCTTTAACCGGGGTTTTCGCGTAACGCGTACAGATACCTTATAATTTCCGAATAAGTCTTTTCCAGGTTATCGTCGCTGCACGTGCCGGGGGCATGCCGGAATGGAAAACTGCCTGTGATCCCGACTCCCGGTCCCCTTGCCGGTTCATTCGAGCAGGCGGAACCCACAATGATTACAGACCGTGATACCGGGGCAGGGTGCACGGTTTCAATCGTTTCACGGGCCTGATCTCCCGTATCTCCGAAAAAGGCAATGTCAACTTCAGCCTCAGGAGCGCTTTCCGTATTTGCAAGATACCGGGCGATCTCCAGGAGGACGGCGTTTCCCTCCGGGCTGCCGTTATAATACGCGCCTATCAGGACGGATTCATCCTTGTTAGCCGGGAAAAAATGCCCGATGACATTCACGGACTCCACACCGTCAATCCGTATTTTCCGGACTTCCACATGCCGGCTCAGCGCCTTCATCTCGGCAGTCAGAAAGTCCAGCATTTCCCGGCGGCGGCTCCGTGCATCGCCTCCCTCCCTGATGTTGTACCGCAACATCTGTGCGGCAACAGCCTTTATTTCATCGAGTCCGAAAGGATCCACGTCCCTGCCGAATTCATACCTGAGCGAACGGGACGCCAGATATTCCACCGGCGAAAATTCGTCCGTCAGTACCGGATAAACAGAGAACTCAAACCGCCTCAGGTCTATCAGGTGTTCCGGCAGAGCGCGGATTACAGGATCGACATTATCCCGGATCACGGGACTCTCAAAGTCTATTCTTTTTTCGCCGTTGACGCCCAGCGCGATGACGTTCTGCACGTAAGCGCTCCCGGGCGATACAACGGCGAAGAAGTAGCTGTTCGGGAACACCGAACGCATTGTTTTTATCTCGCTCAGGAGTATCGAAGGGAGGGTGCGTGAAAAATCGCCGATAAAATTTCCTATGAACACGCCGTTTACCGTCAGCCTGTCCCTTGCCAGCCTGAAGAACTCCTCTGTGGCGAAATGCGGGGGTATTACCATGGCGAAATAGACGTCACTGAAGATAACATCGTATTTTTTCCCGCTGTCATGAAGAAATCTCCGGCCGTCTTCTATGTAGTTCCTGATCCGCGGGTTTTTTGATACCTTGAAAAATTTCTCACCAATATCAAACAGGGAGGGCTCGATTTCGGAAACATCCACATTCGCCTCAGGGAACCTTTCCGCCAGCAACGCCGGCAACAGATACGTACCGCCGCCTATTACCAGCACATTTTCAATTTTCGCCCTGAAAAGTCCGGGGAGGGCGCAGTATCCGAGATAATCAAAGGCAGCCTCCCGGGAGTCTAAAAACATGGCGCCTGATGCGGACCGGTCCTGCAGGAGATAGCGTATCCACCGCCCGTTGGATTCCCGGTCGTAGACGGTCAGTCTTGTATACACGCCGTCACGCTCGTAGACCACTCCTACTCTTGTCATTACCGACGATATCCAGTACACTGCCCCCGCTCCTGCGGCGGCAACAAGCATCAGGAGTATGCCCGTCCCTGCGCGGAGACCGGCAGACAGCATTCCGGCCAATCCGATTACAACCAGCGTGATACCAATTGCAACCACTATACGGCTGACCCCGAACCGGGGAATCAGCACAAAGCCGGCCAGCAGGCTTCCGGAAATGCTGCCGAGGGTTGACCAGAAAAAGACCTTCCCCGAAATGCTGCCGATGCCCTCACCGGGCAGCAGGCCGCTTTGCAGCCTGATCGCAAATGGAGAAAGAATTCCGAGCAGAAAGGCGGGCAGGAAGAAAAGAAGCACGGACAGGATAAGCGGGCCGCTCGCTATCGAAAGCTTATACCCCCACGCCGGAAGCACAGTCAGTACCAGTAGCTGCAGCAGCAAAACGCTCATGCCGCCTGCAAAGATAATGCAGAAGAACCACATTCCGGAGGGACGGCGGTCAGCCAGTTTGCCGCCTGAATAATATCCAAGGCTCAGGGCCGACAGGATAACACCGATAATGCTTGAGAATGTATAAATCGTATTCCCGAAATACGGCGCAAGTATCCGCGTTGCGGTGACCTCGACCATAAGGACAGCCGCTCCCGTGATAAACAGGATGATAAATAAAATGTTCCTGCGCAACAGGTTCATGGATGATTGCGCGGATGCCGTCCGCCCGGGTGTTTTATTATTGTAAACAATTTCCCCTGAGGGCGTAAACGGCATGTGCCCTGTTTTTCGGGACGGCGGATTTTCTTGACAATATTCGCATATCAATCTAAAATAACTGCAACATGCTGTTTTTTATAAATTAATAACCGGTCCGGCGTCCCGAGCGACCTTATTTGTTGAAATTTAATGCAACTGTCAAGGTTAAGATAACCCGTAATGAAAAGAAAAACCGTACGCACCTGTTATTCCGCCGCAGTCATAATATTTTCGATTCTCTTTTCACTCTCCGTATCTTTCGCTGCAGAGGATTACGAATTATACATAGCACGGGGCATAGACAAGCTCAATCAGGGTAATTACAGTGAGGCCCTTGATCTCCTGAAAAAGGCCCTTGCTCTGGCTCCCGAAGACCGTGAAGCGGTATATTATACAGCCGTTGCATATTCAAGGCTCGGCAGGTACGGGCGGGCGGAGGATCTCTTTCTGAAAATATTAAAAAAGGGCGGGACCGATGCAAGTGTCTATCTGGAGCTCGGCCGCCTTTATACTGCAAGGGGAGAATGTCGGGAATCCCAAAAATATCTTTCCAGATTTATTTCCCTTTCAGATGATGACGCATTGAAGAAATATGCAGGAGACCTGCTGGAGAAATGCGGCAGGTCCGCGGGGGAAGAGAAAGCCTACAATCTGGCCCTTACCGCAGGGGGCCAGTATGATGATAATGTAATCGTTGAGTCTGAAAATCCTGTAGTTGCGGCGGACAGGAAAAGTGACGGGAGGTTTGTCACCTACTTAACCGCGGATGCCGTCCTGCTTGAGACAGGAGCGATAGGCCTGAAGGCCGGGTATAATTTTTACCAGAGTCTCCACCGGTACCTGAGCGGTTTCAATGTGCAATACCATAAAATAATGCCTTCTGTTGATATAACCCTCTCCGATGCATTCAGCGTTTCAGCGGGTTATACACTGGAGTATACACTGCTTGGAGAAGAAGAATACAGCCGGTTTCACACTTACTACGGCAAAATCACCTTTAAGGAAACCGGCAAGCTGTCAACCGAGATAATATATGAGTACAAGGATCAGAAGTACTGGGACACGGATACATTCAAAGCCAATTCCATAAGGACGGGCTACCGGAACACCGGAGGGCTGAAGCAGAATTTTTATTTAACCAATCTGTGGGGTAATATCCATTTCTTCACCGACATTGACAGGGTCCAGGAAAAGTACTGGGACTTTAACGGATACAGGTCCGGTGCGGAGCTTACATACAGGATAGCCTCCCCCCTTCATATAAACATTTCAGGTGAATACACGGAGAGGCGGTACCGTGATTACTACCCCGTTTACCAGCAGAAGCGTACAGACAGGATGCAGCAGTACACTGCAAGGCTGACCTATTTCTTTTCAGACGCCGTAAGCGTATCGGTAACAGACATTTACAGCTCCAACAACTCCAACCTGGAGTTATATGATTACACGAGAAATATTGCGGGAATATTTCTGACGGCCGATTTATTATAAATTCTTTGCCGATCATTTTTTCTTCCTCTTCCTGAAATTATCTTCCCACTGGTGAAGGTCAGGAAGATATGCTGTTATTATTGATAGATAATCTTCTTTACGCTGAACAAACAACATGAACAGGCCGTTCCTCACCAGCAAAACCAAGCATGAGGCAATTATGTCCTCCGGCATCTTCTGGATAATCCTCGATAATCTCGCCTTTTTCTATCATACGCCTAACTCCGCGGGACCACTAATCGTTCTTTCTGCCCGTGACGTCTGTCTTAATGCCTGTAGTAACCTGAAGGGACAGGAGGGCCTGCCGCAAACCCCTGTTTTCGAGTTTTGCAAGTGGTTCGATATTATGATAGAATGTGATAGGCTCGATCGAAAAATGGACTCTTCAAGGGAGGATATGTATGATAAGGCAAATGACAGCCGAGGATATTATTATCGGGATTTTGTTTCATATCAAGGAACATCATAATCCCCAAATTACGGCGGACAGGGAAACATTGCACAGGGCTTTTTATAAGATGAAAGGTAAATTCCCCATGATGTCTATATTTACTTTCCGAGAGCGGGAGCAATTCCCCGAAAGTGAACAACTCGATCAGGCATTTTCTAATTTAGATGCGGCCGGACTTCTTTCTCGACAGAATTTGACGCCAAGATATTATCGTTTTGAAGATGCTCTTTCTTCC
>WFVK01000137.1 GCA_015491705.1 Nitrospirota bacterium
GTGTAATACAGCGGAACCAGTTCTTTCTCGAGAATATCATAAATGGCCTCTGAATCCCTGCGGTCACTGTCCTCTCTGCCGTCGCCGCCGAATGCCCAGCCGTTTTTTCCGTTAAAGCCCTCTATCCACCACCCGTCGAGTATGCTGAGGTTCGGAACGCCGTTGAGCGAGGCCTTCATACCGCTTGTTCCGCACGCCTCAAGCGGAGGCCGGGGATTGTTGAGCCACACGTCAACACCATGCACGAGGTACTGTGCCAATTGTTCGTCATAATCCTCCACAAAGGCTATGTGGCCTCCGAATGAAGCATCCTTCGCCGCAATAAAGACCTGCTGCAGAAGGTGCTTGCCCGGTTCGTCCTCGGGATGGGCCTTGCCTGCAAAGATGATCTGCACGGGTCTCCACGGGTCGTTCAGGAGTTTCTTCAGGCGGTCGATATTGCGGAGGATCAGCGAGGCCCTCTTGTATGTGGCGAACCGCCGCGCGAAACCGATTGTCAGGGCATTGGGGTCAAGCAGCACGCCCGAAGCAAGGATGATGCGCGGGTCTGCCGAATCATGGAGCCATCTCTGCCTCGCCCGCTCCCTGATTCTTACTATCAGCTTCATCTTCAGCCAGTAATGCGTCTTCCATATCTCCTCATCCGGGATGTCCTCTATCAGCTTCCATGTCTCCGCTACGTCCTGTTCATTCAGCCAGTCCATGTCCATGTATTTGTTCAGCAGAAGCTGTATCCTCGGCTCAATCCATGTGGGGATGTGTATCCCGTTTGTTACAGAGGCCACGGGGATGTCGTCTTCGGAGACATCCGGCCAGAGGGAGCGCCACATCCTGCGTGTGACCTCGCCGTGCCGCCGGCTGACGGCGTTCCTGTATTCAGACATCCTCATGGCAAAGGCCGTCATGTTGAAGCCTGCGGCGGGGTTTTCCGGGCTCATTCCCATTTGCATGAAGCCGTCCCTGTCAAGCCCGAGCGCGGGCCAGTAGTCATGGAAGTATTTCTCCATCAGAGAGAAGGGGAAGACATCATGGCCTGCAGGCACCGGTGTATGCGTGGTAAATATCGTGGTAGCGCGGACCTCCGCGGACGCCCTCTCAAAGTCCAGTCCCGCCTCAACCCTTTCCCTGATACGCTCGAGTATGGCAAACGCCGGATGTCCTTCGTTCAGGTGAAGGATTGAATGTCTTATGCCGAGTGTGTTCAGCACCTCCGCGCCGCCGATCCCGAGGACTATCTCCTGGCGCAGGCGCTGTTCCGGGCCGCCTATATAGAGGCGCGCGGATATTCCGCGGTTCCACGGGTCGTTTATCTCAAGGTCCGTATCCATGAGATACAGTGAGACCCTCCCCACCTGAACCTTCCATACCTCTGCATAAACCGGCGGCTTGATAAAGGGTATCCTGACGGACAGGGGATTGCCTTTATCGTCAAGCACCCGCCGGATCGGCGCGTTTTCCCTGTCAACGGCCTCGCTTTCCCCTTCCTGCCAGCCGGCCGGTGTAACCCTCTGGCGCACATATCCACCGGGATACATAAAGCCGACCGCCACCATGGGCACACCGAGGTCACTGCATTCCTTGAGAAAGTCTCCGGCAAGAAAGCCGAGCCCCCCTGCATAGAAGGGCAGTGAATGATGAAGGCCGTACTCAGCGGAGAAATATGCAACCGGCAGTATCTCGTGCGCTGCAATGTTCGAGTAAAACCAGCCGCCGGCCGTATTTATCCCGGCATTGAACTTTGCCATAACGGCGTCATAATGCCGGAGAAACTTCGGGTCTTTCGATGCCGCCTCCAAGATCTCTTTCCTGACCTCATGCAGCATCTTTACCGGATTATGCACGCTTACCTTCCAGTCGGTCCGGCTGAGCATCTTAAAGAGCATCCTTGCCTCGGTATGCCAGCTCCACCACAGGTTATACGCCAGCTCGCCCAGCCCGGAGATCCTGTCCGGAATATCCGGAAATATTTTTTTAAAATCTTTTTCCGCCTTCATGAGAAACTCCCCCGTCTCCTTCATAACCATAACCGGTTAACCGGTAATCCCTAAAACTTAAACAGGGTTTTACGGCAGACTCTCCTGCCTGCCTGTGCAACATTAAGGCCGCTGCTTTCAGTATACCTTACAGCGGCATAAAAATATCAATTGCGGGCAGGAGGGGCTGGCCCACTCTTACTACATAATTGTCGTTAAGCTTCAATATTGTTAACATTGATACAATAATGTAGTTACGAGTTGTGGATGTTTTCTTTGAAATCACGGGGTTGCACGCTGGCACGCTTCTGGCTATTACAGGGGTTAAACAACAAACCAAAAATCAATGCGTGAAAGGAGATTTCTTATGAGGCAGATCGCAGTTTACGGTAAAGGCGGTATCGGAAAATCAACGACATCTCAGAATGTAGTCGCCGGTCTTTCGGAGGCAGGCTACAAATGCATGATAGTGGGATGCGATCCCAAGGCGGACGCAACGAGACTCATACTTCACAAGAAGGCCCAGACAACGGTTATGGACCTTGCGAGGGAGAGGGGCACTGTTGAGGACCTCGAGATAGATGAGGTGCTGCTGACCGGTTACAGAAACATCAGGTGCGCGGAGTCGGGAGGACCGGAGCCCGGGGTCGGATGCGCAGGCCGCGGTGTTATCACCGCCATAAACTTCCTTGAGGAAAACGGAGCCTATGAGGCCGACACGGACTTTGTCTTCTACGACGTTCTCGGCGATGTCGTCTGCGGCGGATTTGCAATGCCCATCAGGGAGGGCAAGGCGAAAGAGATCTACATAGTAACATCAGGCGAGATGATGGCCATGTATGCCGCCAACAACATCTCCAGGGGCATTCTCAAGTATGCGCAGAGCGGCGGTGTGCGCCTCGGAGGGCTTATCTGCAACAGCAGGAAGACGGACAAGGAATATGAACTTATCTCTGAACTTGCAAGAAGGCTCAACACGCAGATGATTCATTTCATACCGAGAGACAACGAGGTGCAGAGGGCCGAACTGCGGAGGA
>WFVK01000138.1 GCA_015491705.1 Nitrospirota bacterium
TCATCATAATGGGTAAGGTTTTCCACGGTTCCGTCCGGGGGCGTAACTGCATATTTCTGAAGAAATTTCAATTTGTCGGCTAACAGTTCTTTGTCCAGGTTGTTTAACGGCATATGTTTTCTCCTTTCTATCGTCTCTGAATTATGGTAATAGTTCAGCAGCCCTTATAAAACAATGAACTAAAGTAACCCCTCCCGGCCTCCCCTTAACTTAAGGGGGAAAGTATCCCTTCGCCTTATAACTCCTGAACCCTGAACCTCAAACAGGATTTTACGGCGGGCTCTCCTGCCGGTTTATGCAACGTTAAGGTTAAGATAGGATAGAGGGAGTTATCCATTCAAAAGCTTCTCACTCAACCGTTTCCGTCTCTGACATTAGTTTTACCGTATCTCAAACCCGAACCCCTCACCGCTCAAACTAACCTTCACCTCTTTTATCTGCTCCCCGGCAGCCATCCTTGAGAGCAGCTCCCTCGACATGTCCGGCAGGAGGGTGTTGGTGAGGATGTTGTCCACATTCCTGGCGCCGCTTTCGACCTCGGTGCAGCGGCTTGCTATGTTGTCGATCAAATCCTCCGAGTAACTGAACACAACATTCCTGTTTTCAAGCATGCGCTTTGCAATGCGGCCGAGTTTGAGCCTGACGATAAGCCGCATGACCTTGTCGGTTATCGGATAATACGGCACCACCTTCAGGCGGCCCAGGAAGGCGGGCTTGAAGTGCTTCAGCAGCTCGGGCCGGACCATCTCGGACAGCCCCCGCCAGTCCGGCATCGTCTCTTCATCCGCGCACGCCTTCATGATGAGGTCCGTGCCGAGGTTGGATGTGAGGATTATCACCGTGTTTTTGAAGTCTATGCGGCGGCCTTCGCCGTCTTCAAGCACGCCCTTGTCAAAGACCTGGTAAAAAAGCTCCATCACATCCGGATGCGCCTTCTCCACTTCGTCCAGAAGCACAACACTGTAGGGCCTCTTTCTTACCGCCTCGGTCAATACACCGCCTTCACCGTATCCGACATACCCGGGGGGCGAGCCCTTGAGTCCGGAAACGGTATGCGCCTCCTGGTACTCGGACATGTTTATGGTGATCAGGTTCTCCTCGCCGCCGTAAAGCAACTCGGACAGGGCAAGGGCCGTCTCTGTCTTGCCCACGCCGCTCGGGCCTACAAACATGAACACAGCAGTGGGCTTGGAAGGGTCTTCAATGCCTGCATGCGCGGTCTGTATCATCTGTGCTATGGCCTCCAGGGCATGATCCTGGCCGATGATCCTCTCGCCCAGAAGTTTCCCCATGTTCAGGACCGTGGATATCTCATCGGTGAGCATCCTCCCGGTGGGGATGCCTGTCCAGCCCGAGATCACCTCGGACACGGTCCCGGAGTCCACTACGGTCTGGACAAGGGGCGAATCCCCCTGGACACCGGCGAGTTCTCTCTCCAGCGCCTTCAGGCTTTCCTTCATTTCAGGCAGGCGGCCGTCCGCAGGGTCTTTCTCATGGATGTCCTGTATGCCCCGGCGCACATCCTTTATCCGGTTGGCTATCTCCATTTCCTTTTTCCATTTTTCGTTCAGCTCCTCCAGGCGGGCCTGCGTCTCCTCTTTCTCCCTTTCAAGGGCATTCAGGCGTTCCCCGTGGTCAAAGCCTATCAGCGTCTCCCGCTGGAGTATCTTCATCTCCCTTTCGATCCGTCCGATCCGGCGGGTGGCCTCTTCAACGGCCGGGGGTATGGTGTTCTGGCCTATGGCCACCCTTGCGCAGGATGTATCCAGCACGCTGACGGCCTTGTCAGGCAGTTGCCTGGCCGTAAGGTAGCGGTGCGAGAGGCGCACTGCATCAAGCAGGGCCTCATCCGTAATCATGACCTTGTGGTGTTTCTCAAGAAACGGCGCTATCGCGCGCATCATGACCATGGCCTTTTCTTCATCGGGCTCCTCGATCTGCACTACCTGGAACCTCCGGGCCAGCGCGGCGTCCTTTTCAAAGTATTTCTTGTATTCCGACCATGTTGTGGCGGCTATGGTGCGCAGCTCGCCGCGCGCAAGCGCGGGCTTCAGCAGGTTGGCCGCATCGCCCGAGCCTGCAGCGCCTCCCGCGCCTATGAGGGTATGGGCCTCATCGATAAACAGGATGATCGGCACAGGGGATGCCTTGACCTCTTCAATAACTGACTTGAGGCGGTTCTCGAATTCGCCCTTGATCCCCGCGCCTGCCTGCAGCAGTCCCAGGTCGAGGGTGTGAATCGCTACATTCTTCAGGGGCGGAGGCACGTCCCCCTCGACTATCCTGAGCGCAAAACCTTCCACCACGGCTGTCTTGCCGACCCCGGCCTCGCCGGTGAGGATGGGGTTGTTCTGCCGGCGCCGTATAAGGATGTCCACCATCTGCCTGATCTCGAAGTCACGCCCCAGCACAGGGTCTATCTCGCCTTTGCGCGCCTTTTCAGTCAGGTTGATCGTATACTGGTCAAGGGCCTTTGCGCCCTTCGGGGCCATGCCCGGCTCCGCCTTCCCCGCGGCAGGGGCGGCCGCAGGGGTCTCGCTGTCCTCACGCGAGCCCGCGACTATGTCGGGCAGGCTCTGTGACAGGGTCTCTACGGATATTTTCCTGAATTCCCCGGAGCTTGATGTCAGCATCCGCGACATTTCGTCACTGCCCGCAAGCGCCAGAACAATATGGCCCGAACGTATCGCCGCCGCCTGAAAGTCTATGGATGCGACCAGCCATGCCTCCTCCACCATCCGCGGTATGCGCGGTGACAGGGCCGGTGTCCGGGCATTGCCGGCCCTGAATCCCTCCATCGCGCGCGTCAGGTCGTCCACCAGGCGGCTCTCGTTTATCTCAAAGTGCCTGAGTATCTTCTGCATATCCGTATCAGGCATTTCAAGAAGTTTAATCAGGAAGTGTTCAACATCCACCTCGTAATGGGTTTGCGACAGGCAGAGTCCGGCCGCCGACTCCAGGGCCTTGCGGCAGGTGCCGTTGAGTTTTCCTATGAGTGACTTGATGTTTGATTTGGGCATATGTGTCTCCTTTTACATTTTTTTCAGGCGCGGATTTCAGCTCACGCGTCCCGCCGCTCATGCAGCATCAAGGTCCGTCTCCTGAAATGTTGCATACGGATCGCTTTCAGGGGCCACGCCGCTGCCCCCCAGCCAGGTTGTCTCACCAAGCAGCGGATGCCCCTCACCCAGAATACAGGCCGGCACATCTTCGCGCCTGAGGATCACGCGCACTTCGAATTCATATTCAATCCCCGCCATGTACTTCACAAGGGCAAAGACAGAGCGCAGCATTTCACCTCCGGGCAGGAAGCGGATATACCTGTCGTATCCCATGGGGCCGAGGTTCACCCTGAATTTCGACTGGCATTCCTTTACATAACCGCCGCATACCGCATCAACGCCGAGGCGGGCGTTTGCCGTGCCTATCCTTGTCCGGTCCTCCGCGCTCAACGGAAGCCACTGCTCTATGAACTGCTCGATCTCCACCGGCACGCCGGCAAGGTACCGGACCGCCGCCTCCACCGCGCATGCAGACGGAACACTCCTTGATAAAAGCCCGCTGCAGTAATACGGCAGCGACCTGTCCGGCAGGCCGATCGATTCAAGCAGGCCGGGCGTGCCCAGGCCTGTGAGGCTGAGGATGCACGAGGAATTCCTGTCCTTTGCACCCGGAAGATAATTTTCAGCAAGGCGGTATTTTTTCCATGCCAGGTAGAAAAGGGAGATAAGGCGGTGATGAAACATGTCATAAAATGCCTTCAGGCCGTGGTCTTTATCGAGCATCCTGTCGATTACCTGTTCACTGTAACAGTGGGGCAATACACCGGAGGGACCGACCAGCCCCATGAACGCGACCTCCATGTCAACAGGCCCGCTGCTGTCGTTACGTTCTATCTTTGAAATATCCGACGGTGGAAAGGCCAGCCCCGGTTTTGAGGAAAAGCGCACCGCCTCTTCACCGGGCACGAGGGTTTTGCCGAGAGGCTTTCTGCCCTCGGAAAGATTCTCCAGTATACAGACCGCCTGGAAAAAGGAGAATCTGTAGAATTCCCTGAAGAGGCGGTCTGTCAGAGAAGTATGCGTTTGCCGCTTCTCGGATTCCATTCTTTAAGCACCTCCCGCTGTTGCACGGTCTTTGCGACTAACTGTGAAAATGAATTTATTGAGACATACTGTCCCAGAAATCTCTCCAGCACGCTTGCAAACAGGTAATATCCCGCGCCCACATATCTGTCTTCATCGAATTCAATGGTCACGCGCACGCCGCGGCAGAAGGAAGAGCCTATCCTTTTCGTGACATAATCCGAGCGCAGGGAGACGATCCCGTTTATCTGCTGCCTGGTGGATGCTGAATTGTCAAAATCATAAAGCCTGAGTATCTCTTTAAGCGCCTCTTCGCCTCCCCGGACAATGGAGAGATAATTCAGGGAGAGATGCGATATGAGCCGCCACTGCAATGCGCCCCTTGCCGAGGGCCTTCTGGAGGCGGTGGGCTTTATGAGACACTTTATCCCGGAGACAGGTGCAGCGGCCTCCATTTCAAAGTCACCCTCAGGGTCGCCGAAGGGCAGGCGGGAGGGCAGGTCCCGGTTGGTGCATGTGGTATGAACGGTCAATATCTCCGCATCCGGGTCAACGGTCTTATAGTTGAGGTCTGCAAACGAAAGGTAAATCTCCGTGCCTTCGTCGCCCTTTATACCCGATGCAACACGGTGCATCAGCCAGTATGCCCCCCGGCCCCTGCCGTGGTCGTCATCCGCGTGGTGGCGCAGGGAATAGAGGGGGTGGTACTCGACCGTGTTCTCGGGTGTGGCGGCGGATGACGCCAGCACCCTGTCTATGCTGTATATCTCGGTTGCAAGGCGCCTTCTCAGATCGGGTATTACATGGTACCTGCTCCGCCGGTGGTCGAGCCGCAGCGGTTCGGCGATGCGCTTGAACAGGTTAACCACAGGCGTGGCATTCAGGCAGAAGGTATCCTTACTGATTACGAGATTGGGCTTGGCGGCCCTGTTAAGGTATATCCTTATGTCGAGCACATCACCCGGAGGCGATGTCTTGCTGATTTTATCCAGTCCATGGAGGTCGAAAAAGAGGAACTTCTCCGGAAAACAGAAGTATTCAAAAAGCAGCAGGTACCCCGGGAAGGATCTTGAGGAGTACGGCATGAGGCTCTCCCCGGGTTCAAAACCCACAGGCATTATATCCGAAGGCGACAGCGGGATGACCACGGGTCTTCCCCCCCCGGATATGACCTCGCACTCGATATGGCAGGCATTATTGAACAGGAGCTCATAGAGATGGAATATGTACTGGTACGGCCCGTTGAGAAAGAAACGCAGGCTCTCCCATGCTATCCGGGAGAAATTCATATTGTTGAAGGTCTTTAACCGGATCTCCACGGCCTGGCGCGCCTCTTTCACCGGCCTCTTCGGGTCATATAACCCTGCAGAGACCACCTCGACCGGCCAGACTGTTACAGGGTAACAGGTGGTGAAATGGCACGGGGTGCCGCCCACCGGTTTTGAATAGAGCATTGTATCTTTATCTATAGTGTATCCCGTCTCGGGGATGTTGGGTTTTATGGGTCCGAAGTTTACAACCGACATGGAGGGTATGGGATTGTTGTAATGCGGATAGATGATATTCAGGAGTGATTCGGTTATCTCGGGGAAGTCATCATCGATCTTTTTATGTATCCGCGCGCTGAGGAATGCGAATGCCTCAATCAGGCGCTCTGTAAAAGGGTCTTCGCACTTATCCGGCTCCAAAAGCAGCCGGCCGGCGATCTTGGGGTACTTCCTGGCGAATTCAGCCCCCATTTCCCGGATAAAGGTGAGTTCCTGCTCATAGTAATTTAGAAGTCTGTCATCCATATAAAGACGTCAAGCAGTTGATTTGCTGAATGGTTGACTGGTTGAAAAACACCATCGCCAGCCGGTTTATGCAACGTTAAGGTTATTTCGAAATAAAGTACTGCCCCCGGTTTATGTCAAAATAGGTATCAAAGGTGACCGGCTCGGTCACCGGGTCAGCCACGAGCATGCCGTTTATCCTGAACCGTATATTCCGCTCGTTCTTATCCTCGGCCTCAATGCGGACCGTCACGTTCTTCAGCCTGCGCTCGAAGCGCGATATGGTCTTTTCAATATCACTGCGCAACTGCTGCTTGACGGACGGGTTCCGCGGATTTTTGGCGGTGAAGTCGCCCAGACCGTACACGAACAGGGAATTATTGACTTCCCTGTATTCAGCCGGGACAGGCAGTATGCTGCGTCTCGTGTTCAGGAGATTTTCCAGGTCCCTGACAACCGAGGCCTTGATCTGGGCGATAGTGTAGGACCGCTGCCGGACAGGCTCATTTGATACCCCCGGCTCGTTATCAATAAGCCTGTCCAGCACGGATGCCTGTATGCCCTGCTGGTCCGGTTTCATCCAGCCTCAGGGGTTATACCTTTTTATTCTTTTCCAGGTCCCAGCCCGCCGGCACATTTCCGCCGCCGCTGCCGTCTGCGCGTTTCTGCTTGATGTAGTTCCACTCGATCTTGCCGTAGTTGAATGAGACCGATTCCGTGGCTTCGCCGCCTCCGCCTCCGCCGACAGACACCGAGCTGATAATGCAGTTGCTCATTGTATATTCCATGTATTTGAGCTTGTCTCCGCCGGCGCGGCACATCTCGAACTTGACTTCCTTGATATGCCTGCCCTCTGCACAGGCCAGGGCCAGGAGCGGTGATGAAGAATCCAGTGTCTTGACAATGGAGAAATCCTGGAAATCGGCCCTTGCAACCGTGCCCCCGCCGGATGTGCTTGCTGAACCTAATGCCATCTGCGATACACCCCAGTTGTAGGAAAGCACCTCGATCCAGTCCTTGTGCTTGTCGTCCGTACTCTCCCCCTTTATTCCGTCGATCTTCAAAAAATTATCTGCTGGCATAAGTTGTTTTACCTCCTTTTTTGAATTGAATTGATAAGTTAACTGCCCGCGGGCCGTTTATTTGAAGTCCGCAGGGCTTTACAGGTTTCCTGTAACTGTTTACACCTTCAGCAAGAAATCATCTCACCCCTTGGCAGGCGGCGGAAGTTCGGAGACCAGCCTCAGCGAGATGGTCAGCTCATCCAGTTGATAAT
>WFVK01000139.1 GCA_015491705.1 Nitrospirota bacterium
CTGCCCATGCTTGTACCGGCAAAGACTAAAAGCACGATACACGCCAGGGCCGCTACGAGGCTTCCCCTGATAATTTTCATGGCCTTTCCTCCTTCTCCTGAAAGTTGTTTGCTCCCCGAATTATTATGAGGGAACAATTGCGGAAAAAGTTTAATGTTTTACCTTACAGTTGCATAACACAATCGCCCGCAGGCGGGAGAGCCCGGCGGAAAGGCTTTATCTGCGATTCCTTGAGGAAATATTCAGCACGCATATCAACCTCTTTTGCAATTTCACTCCCCGTTACTTCCTGCAACAGAGACGTATTTCCAATATCCCATCGCTTTATAAAGGTTTTACGACGGGCTCTCCAGCCGGTTTATGCAACGTTAAGGTAACCCCTCCCGGCCGTTCATGCAGCCGAGTGTCTCCGAGAGTTTCTTCCGCCATTTCCCGGGATGGGTTCCCTCCCAGTAGAACCTGCCGCATTTCATGCACCGCCTGAAAACGTCCGACGTCCGGTATACATAATCCGGGACATGCGCCCTTGCCTCTTCCCTGCTGAGACTAATCAGGGTGTCGTTGCACAGGGAGCACCTGCTTGGAGAATATTCCCTTACCCGGCCGGACTCGCCGAAGGGAAGCAGGTTGAATGCCGTGATGACCGTTCTCAGTTGATCAAACGTATCATTCTCCTTCAGCAGCAGGAAATTCTTCAGTCCCCTCCTCTTCACCAGGCGCGTATCTCTCGTAAGGAGCGTCCTGTCTTCCTCCCGGGCCTTTTTCAACAGAAGGCCGTCTTCAATATGGGGGAAGTACAGTGTATCATGGCCGAGCAGCCTTAACCACCTGGCAAGGCGGCCGAGCATTGAGTCGGCAATGAATTTCATCTGTGCGGATATGCTAATTAGTATCTGTTGCGGAACGTCATTATCTGATCAGCTCGCTGTCATTTCGAACGAAGTGAGAAATCTTGACTCGTCGCAATATAAAGATTTCTCCCGCTGGTCGAAATGACGCAAGCTCAGGATTAGTTTCAAAAATCAGCTTCCGCAACATGAACTAATTAAACCCCGGCTCCCCGTCCCCGCTTTCCACGAAGGTCTCCCTGTAGATTTCCGTGCCGGTGCCGGCAGGGACGAGCCTGCCCATTATGATGTTTTCCTTGAGGCCCCTCAGCTTATCCACAGACCCGTTTATTGCAGCCTCTGTAAGGACCCTCGTGGTCTCCTGGAACGAGGCGGCTGATATAAAGCTGTCCGTTGAAAGAGACGCCTTGGTGATGCCAAGGAGTATGGGCTTCGCCTGCGCGGGCTTGCCCTTGCGCTTCAGGACCTTCCTGTTTTCCTCTTCGAAGACGAGCTTGTCGATCTGCTCGCCTACAAGGAAGTCCGTGTCACCTGCATCCTCTATCTTCACCTTTCTCATCATCTGCCTTACGACAACCTCGATATGCTTGTCATTGATGGAGACGCCCTGGAGCCTGTAGACCTTCTGGACTTCATCCACGAGGTACCTCTGCAGTTCGTTCGGCCCGAGTATCTCGAGTATGTTGTGCGGATTGATCGAGCCGTCCATAAGGGCCTCTCCGGCCCTCACCCATTCGCCTTCGTGCACGCTCAGGTGTTTGCCCTTGGGGATGAGGTACTCCCTGGTATCCGTTCCGCCCTTTACATGAACCACTCTCATGCCCTTGTGGAAGCCCTTGAACTCGACAATCCCGTCTATCTCGCTCACAATAGCCTGCTCCTTCGGTTTTCTCGCCTCAAAGAGTTCGGCGACTCTCGGAAGGCCGCCCGTGATGTCTTTTGTCTTTGTCGTCTCCCTCGGGATCTTGGCGATGACATCACCCGGGTGCACGATGGTGCCCTTGTCAACGAGCACGTGCGCCCCTGAAGGCAGCAGGTAGCGCGCAAGCGCATTGGTCCCCGGGATTCTCAGCGTGGCCTTGCCGTGTTCATCCTTCACCGACACCCTCGGCCTCATGTGCGCGGGGTATTCTATGATAACCTTGTGCGCAAGCCCTGTAACCTCGTCAACTTCCTCCTTGACCGATACACCTTCCACTATGTCTCCAAGCGCTATCCTTCCGCCGACCTCCGTGATAATGGGGATCGAATAAGGGTCCCATTCTACGAGGAGTTGCCCTGCCTCGACCTTCTGTCCGTCACTGACCTTCAGCCTTGCGCCGTAAACCACAGAGTATTTCTCCCTTTCCCTGCCCTTTGCATCAACGATTGCAAGGCTGCCGTTGCGGTTCATCACTACCAGCGCACCCTCCCTGTCCGTAACCGTGGAGAGGTCAATGAATTTAACGGTGCCGCTGTTCTTTGCCTCAAGCACGGTCTGTTCAACGAGCCTGGTCGCTGTGCCGCCGATATGGAAGGTTCTCATGGTAAGCTGTGTGCCCGGCTCGCCTATGGATTGTGCGGCTATTATTCCCACGGCCTCGCCGAGTTCCACTATGCCTCCCCTGCCCAGGTCCCTTCCGTAACACTTCTTGCACACGCCTATGGCGGATTCACAGGTCAGGACCGAGCGTATCAGTACCCTGTCCACTCCGGCGCTTATGATTTCCTGCGACAGTTCGTCGTTTATCTCCTGTCCCCTCGATACGATTATCTCTTTGGTTACCGGGTCCCTTATATCCTCTGCGGCTATCCTACCGAATATCCTCTCCTCAAGGGGTTCGATGATCTCACCGCCTTCAACCAGGCTTGTCACATGAATACCCGAGGTCGTATTGCAGTCCTCTTCCCTGATGATGACGTCCTGCGTGACATCGACAAGCCTCCTGGTGAGATAGCCGGAATTGGCTGTTTTCAGTGCCGTATCGGCAAGGCCCTTTCTTGCACCGTGCGTTGATATGAAGTACTGAAGCGGCGTCAGGCCTTCCCTGAAGTTCGCTGTGATGGGCGTCTCTATGATCTCCCCCGAGGGTTTCGCCATAAGGCCCCTCATCCCGGCAAGCTGCCTGAGCTGGGCCGCGGAGCCCCTCGCGCCTGAGTCCGCCATCATGAAAATATTGTTGAATGACCTCCTCTCGCGAAGCTCATCCTCGGATATCCTGCTTATATCTTCTATCCCTTCGGCTCCGAGTTCCTTCATCATGGCGTCCGCGATCTTTTCAGTGACCTCGGCCCATATGTCCACGACCTTGTTGTAACGTTCGCCGTTTGTAATAAGGCCGTCAGCGTACTGCCTCTGCACGTCGACGACTTCCTGCTCCGCCTCCTTTATAAGCTCGGCCTTCCTGCTCGGTATGTGCATGTCGTCAATGCATATGGAGTTTCCCGACAGCGTCGCGGCTGCAAAACCGAGCTTTTCAATGTTGTCGAGAAAAACAACCGTCGCCTTCCTGCCGAGTCTCTTGTAGCAGAACTCAACGAGTCTGCCTACTTCTTTCTTGGTCATCTCCCTGTTGATCATTGAGAACGCCACACCCTCGGGCAGCACTTCGCCAAGGAGGACGCGGCCGACCGTGGTATCCACGAAAGAGCCGTTCATCCTCACCCTGATGGCTGCATGCTCTTCCACCACTCCGGCGTCATAGGCGATCCTGACTTCCTCCGGCCCGGAAAAGACCCTGCCTTCGCCCTTTGCCCCCTTCTTCTGTTTCGTGAGGTAGTAGATGCCGAGGACCATGTCCTGCGTAGGAGTTGCAATGGGCTTGCCGCTTGCGGGGCTGAGGATGTTATTGACCGACATCATCAGCACCCTTGCCTCCACCTGTGCCTCTATCGACAGGGGGACATGCACGGCCATCTGGTCGCCGTCGAAGTCTGCATTGAATGCGGTACAGACCAGGGGATGCAGCTTTATGGCCTTGCCCTCCACGAGCACCGGGTCGAATGCCTGCATGCCCAGGCGGTGAAGCGTGGGGGCCCTGTTCAGCAGGATCGGCTGTTCCTTGATGACTTCATCGAGGCAGTCCCACACTATGTCCTCTCCCTTTTCAACCACTTTCTTTGCGGCCTTGATGGTTGTTAC
>WFVK01000140.1 GCA_015491705.1 Nitrospirota bacterium
GGCAGTTCTTTCTTTGAAAAAGAGACACTGACGATGCTCCGTATCAATATCAGGACCGAAATTAATATAAGTACAACGAGTAAGTAATTGACAAAATGGAATTTTTTTAATGAAAATTCAAGCATTTTTATTAGCTTAAACGATTGCATGCTCTCTGTCAATAATGCAGGGGACAGCCCCAGCGGCCCGCGGTGAAAAACGGAACAGTCCGGGGCCGCCGCAGTGCAAACAGGGAGGGCCCGCGGGGTTTGCAATTTTCCCCGCGTTTGATTAAACTTTTACCGTCAACCGCCCGGAATCACGAAATTTTTTCTGAACGAATGCCGCGGGGCTCTTCATGCCGGGAGGGAGAGAACATCAGGAATCGCAGGACTAATAATCTAAGGAGGTGTTTGCGGATGTCTGACCAGGAGAAATCAACTGACAGTGCAACATTGTGGGCGATAGGTGAAGCCCGGAAGGCCGGAATTCAAACCGTGTGGGACAGGTATCAGGCGCAGGTTCCGCAGTGCGGATTCGGCGAGACAGGGCTCTGCTGCCGGCACTGCCTGCAGGGGCCGTGCAGGATAGACCCGTTCGGCGAAGGCCCGCGCACGGGTGTATGCGGCGCGAATGCGGATGTGATGGTCGCAAGGGGGCTCTCAAGGGCGATTGCGGCAGGCGCTGCATCACACGGCGGCCATGCAAAGCACCTGGCCCATACCCTCCTGAAGTCGGCAAAGGGGGAGGCCGCGGATTATCCTCTCAAGGATGAGGCGAAGCTAAGGGCGGTGGCGGCGCGGACAGGGATAAAGACAGAGGGCAGGGATGCGCGGGAGATAGCCGTTGATGTCGCTGAAAAGGCGCTCCGGGAGTTTTCTGAAAAAGAATCCCCCCTCGCATGGGCGGCGGCGACCGTTACAAAGGGGCGTGTCGAGACGTTTCTGAAGCTCGGGGTAGCGCCCGTGGGCATAGACAGCGCAGTGGCCGAGTCAATGCACAGGACCACTTACGGTGTCGACGCCGACCCTGTAAACATCCTGCTCGGCGCTGTAAAATGCGCTCTTGCCGATTATGCGGCCTGTCACATGGCTACCGACATCGCGGACATACTGTTCGGCACCCCGCAGCCGGTGGTGACCCGCGCAAACCTCGGTGTAATAAAGAGTGATTCGATAAACATCGCCCTTCACGGCCATAACCCCCTCTTAAGCGACATAATCGTGCAGGTTGCCGGGGAACAGGAAATGAAAGACCTTGCAGCGGCAGCCGGTGCATCAGGCGGTATAAATATTGTGGGTGTCTGCTGCACCGGCAATGAAGTCATGATGCGGCACAGGATACCCCTGGCTACAAGTTCCGTATCGCAGGAGACGGCCATAGCAACAGGCGCGCTTGACGCAATGGTTGTTGATTACCAGTGCATAATGCCCGCGCTTGCAGGAGTCGCCGAATGCTATCATACGCGGCTGATAACAACCATGCAGATTGCAAAGATTCCGGATGCCCTGCATATAGAATTCTCGGAGGCGGGGGCCCGGGACTGCGCAAAAGAGATTATCAGGGCCGCGGCAGATGCCTTCGGGAAAAGGGACCCCGCAAAGATAAGCATCCCTGATATATCAAGCGCGGCCTTTGCAGGGTTTTCAGCCGAAGCGATTCTTTCAGCGCTCTCGCTTTTAAACAGAGACGACCCGCTCAGGCCCCTTACAGACAACATTGCCTCGGGCAGTATCTACGGCGTATGCCTCTTTGCAGGCTGCAATAATGTAAAGATCGCACAGGATGCCGGTTACACGGCCATGATAACCGAGCTTGCCAAAAACAATGTCCTTATTCTTGCCACGGGCTGCGCCTCCGGGGCCTTTGCAAGGCACGGTTTCATGACGCAGGAGGCGACTGAAAAATATGCCGGGGACGGCCTGAAGGGCGTCCTTACGGCGGTAGGGCAGGCGGCAGGTCTTAACGGCCCCCTGCCGCTCGTGCTGCACATGGGCTCGTGTGTAGACAACTCGAGGGCGGCGGATATTGCAGTGGCGGTTGCGGATAAACTGGGAGTTGACCTGAATATGCTCCCTGTCGTGGCCTCCGCGCCGGAGCCGGTGACTGAAAAGGCCGTTGCAATCGGCACATGGGCGGTTGCAGCAGGGCTTCCAACCCATCTCGGCATTGTGCCGCCGGTCCTCGGGAGCAGGACCGTCACAGAGGTGCTGACATCCACGGCAAAAGAACTCTTCGGCGGCTATTTTATTGTTGAGACCGACCCTCTGAAGGCGGCGGAGAAGCTCATCTCCGTGCTCGGCGAAAGACGCAGGGGCCTCGGTCTCGACTCATGAGGAGGCTGCAATGAAACAGATATTCGTAAGACCCGACAGGTGCATGGCATGCAGGAGCTGCGAGACAGCCTGCGCGGTTCAGCACTCGGCGGATAAGACACTGTTTTCGGCGGTGCTTCAGGAGCCCCCTCCGATGAAGAGGCTCTTCGTCGGGGCTGCGGAAGGCATAAGGATGCCTGTAATATGCCGGCACTGCGAGGATGCGCCGTGCCTGAGGGCATGTATAAGCGGCTGTCTCTACAGGGACGATCACGGTTTTGTAAGGAGAAGAAAAGAGCGGTGCATCGGCTGCTGGACATGTATTATGCTCTGCCCCTTCGGCGTTATAACAAGGGACAGCGAGAAACACATTGCGGTTAAATGCGACCGCTGCCACAAACTGGATATACCCGCGTGCGTGAATGCCTGCCCCACGCGCGCCCTGGTCATGGCCGAACCTGAAGAGGTTGCGGCGGACAGGAGGCAAAAGGCGTTGCTCGCCGCATCCGGCGGGGACTGACCTTTCATGCCGGTATTGCGTAAACCTTAATGTTGCATGGAACCGGCGGCAGATGTTTTAATGCAACTGTAAGGTAAACGGAGGATACATAGTGGACTATATCATCATAGGTGGAGGTATTGCAGGGATAACCGCTGCAAAGACCATACGACGGAGGGACAGACACGCCGGGATCACGATAATCTCCGGGGAAAAGGTCTGCCCGTACTACAGGCCCATGATCCCCCTGTTAATTGAAGACGACGATGCGGATGTCACGTATGCCGGGGACCCCCTGGGTAAATATGAGATTGCTCTCCTGCATGACAGGGTGGAACACGTGGCGGCAGAGGAACGGGAGGTGGTGCTTGCCGGGGGCAGAAGGCGCGGCTTTGACAGGCTCCTTATCGCCACAGGCAGCCGGCCGGTTATCCCCCGTATCGAGGGCATCAGCGGCCCGGGCGTATTTACTTTAAGGACGGTTGACGACGCACTCGGGATAAAGGCCGCGCTGCACGGCGTGAAAAAGGCCGCTGTAATAGGCGGCGGCTTCGTGGGGATAAAGGCTGCCCTGGCGCTGTGCAGGCGGGGCATAGAGGTCACAATAGTCGAACAGCTCGGGCAGATACTTCCCCGGCGGCTTGACGCGAGGGCAGCGGAGATTGTCTCGGAGGCGCTTGCCCGCAGGGGCATAAGGATACTCACCGGCAGCGCCGTCTCCGGGATAATGCATGACGGCGGCAGGATCGCCGTCAGACTCGAATCCGGCAGTATAACGGAAGCGGGTCTGGTGGTTGTGGCGGCGGGGGTAAGACCGGATATCGAAACATTCAGGGATTCCGGGATAAAAACCGGGCTTGGAATCCGGGTCGGCGGAATGCTTGAGACAAACATCCCCGGCATCTATGCCGCGGGGGATGTGGTTGAGTTCAGGGACCTGTTGACCGGCAGGCCCTCTGTAAGCGGCCTCTGGAGCAATGCAGAGGAGATGGGACGTATTGCAGGGGCGAACATGGCCGGTGACAGGATAAAATTCGGGGGTTTCCTGCCTGTGATGAACGCGGCGGAGATTGCGGATATCCCGATAGTGTCAGCGGGAATCATTGAACCCCTCGAAGAGGGATATGAGACCGTCATAGACGAGGGGCCGGGGAGATACAGGAGGCTTGTCTTCCGGGGGGACATGCTTTATGGGGTTTTATTTATCGGGGATGTGCGGAATGCGGGCATATACGTTAACCTGCTGAAAAACAGGATACCTCTCGGCGCCCTGATGGAAAAGGCCGCAAGCGGTGACCTTCGGTATGTTCATTTTGTAAAAACGCACCCGCCCGCGGGGCTTGCGCTCTGAATCCGCAGACCGGCGAAATGTTTCAGAATGCCTTTATGACCTGATTGACGGCGCTGCCCCGCCTTTTCGAGAGAATCTCCAGGTATGGAATCTTGGAGATGACTTCTTCAAAAGTTGTAATGCCTTCCTGTATTTTCGACCAGGCGTCTTCAAACATTGTCCGGGTGCCGGATTCCATTACACATTCCCAGAGTTCGTCTTCCGTGTAGTCTTTTGATATTAAGCGTTTGAGTTTTGTATTCATTCTCAGTAACTCATAGATACCGACCCTGCCTTTGTAACCGGTGTTGTTGCACTTGTTGCAGCCGCTTCCCCTGTAAAACTCCTTTACCGGAGGAAGATTGAACTTGGCTGCTTCTTCAGGGGGCGGTATCCTGATCTTGCAGTTCGGGCATATCTTCCTTATCAGCCTCTGGGCAATGACACCTGAAACGGCGGATGTAACCAGAAAGGGCTCCAGGCCTATGTCTATCAGCCGCGAGATGGTGGAGACCGTATCATTGGTGTGCAGGGTGCTTAATACGAGATGCCCGGTCAGCGCGGCCCTTGCCCCGATTTCAGCGGTGTCGAGGTCCCTGATCTCACCGACCATAACTATATCGGGGTCCTGCCTGAGCACGGAGCGGAGCGCATTTGCAAATGTAAAACCGATGCTGTCGTTGATGCCTACCTGTGTTATCTCTGCAAGTTTATATTCGACAGGATCCTCAAGTGTGATGATGTTCTTGGTCTCATCCTTGACCTGCTGCAGGATGGAATACAGGGTGGTGGTTTTTCCGCTTCCGGTAGGGCCTGTCACGAGCAGCATGCCCTGCGGCTGCGTGAATATCTCCATAAGCGGGTTCAGTACATTTTCGGCGATGCCGAGCTGGCTGAGAGGGATCAGGCCTGTAGTTGGATCGAGCAGCCTTATGACGACCTTCTCGCCGTAAACCGAGGGGAGCGTCGATATTCTCAGGTCCACACTCTTGTTTTCCAGCCGTAAAGCGCTCCTGCCGTCCTGGGGGAATCTTTTGTTTGTTATATCGAGGTTTGATATGATCTTTATCCTTGATATGACCGCATCCTGTATCTGTTTCGGATAGCTCTGTATATTCTTGAGCGCGCCGTCGATCCTGTAGCGGACCTGCACGTATTTTTCCCTCGGCTCGATGTGAATATCGCTTGCATTGCATTTTACGGCATCGGCTATAACCATGGTGACGAGCCTTATGATAGGAGGCGCCTCGCTGTTTTTGTACATGGACTGCAGACTGACGTGCTGGGTGTCCTCCTCAACCTTCTCTTTGATGAATTCAACCTCGTCGTATGAGGGCAGTTCCTTCAGCACATCCCATGTGGCTTCCGCGGAACCGTAAAAGTTCTCGATCGCATTAAGGATGTTGTTCTCCGAGGAAATGGCGACGCTCAGCTTGAGCCCCGTCTCAAAAGAAATATCCTCTATGGTCTCCCAGTCAAGGGGGTTGGCCATTGCGAGCGTAAGAACCTTGCCCTTGAGTTCAAGGGGAAGAATGAGTTTCCGTTCGGCGGTTTCCCTGGGCACAAGCGCAAGCACCTCGCTGGATGGGGAATAATCATTACAGTCCACCATCTGCAGCGAGAGCTGTTTTGTCAGGGTTTCGGCGACCTGCATCTCATTTATGTAGCCCAGTTCAATGAGTACCTTGCCGAGTTTCTTGTTTTTGCCTTTCTGGACGGCAAGGGCATGTTCGAGCTGCTCTTCAGTAATCAGGCCTTCTTCAATAAGGATTTCGCCCAGCTTCTTTTTTGCCATACGTTATCTCCACACAGGCAGACATAACAAGTTCCGCCCCCGGATATATACCCTTAAGTTAATTATAAATAAGCCCAACGACTCTCACCGGTTTGCCGGTCACATTATCTTATCGGTCAAAATCACCCTCCTCTTGAGATGAGGATTCAGGAAAAAGAGAGCCGCCTTCCCGTTTTTTTCATCAAGTTGCTTCCGTTGATCCTCCAACATTTGCAGAGTCTCAGCCAGACGGAATATTATAATATAACCTAAACCGGGGATTCCTGTTGAGAGTAAAGATGAATTTCTCCATGCTTCCGTGACCGGTATGCAACGTAAAGGCATAAATTGAAATATATTTATAATTATATGCC
>WFVK01000141.1 GCA_015491705.1 Nitrospirota bacterium
GAGGAAGGACTGTAAACAGGATATCAGGCGGACATACCGTCAGCCCCCCTGCTCCACATACCGGGGGCAAGAGGAGAAAAGGAGGCAATTCCGGTGGCATACAATCCTGAAGGGTACATATATCTCTTTACGGGACTGATAATCTTTCTCATATACGCGCTGAGGAAGAGGGGACTGTCCGGCCTCGGCCCCCATGTTATTCCGGAGCTTGACAAAAAGTCTTTCACGGTACTGAAGGAACTCCTTGATACGGCCTACGAGAGGACGCTCTACCTCGGGACGGCATTCTTGTTACTTGCATATGCGACACTGTCGGGATCGGGTCCTGAAACAAGATTCCTGTTTATCGCCGTTACCATAGGCATCTTTATCTACAATGTCCCCCCGCGCAACAAGGTTATGAAGATATTGATGTTCAACGGCATAAGCTACAGGACTGTAAAGGAGAGGGGCATCAGGTTTTAGCAAGGGATGAAAGAAGAGATACCCGCATATGTAAGAGGCGGGTATCTTTTCTTTCTGAACTGTTCTGGACTGCAAACAAAAACGTCTTTCTCTGAAGACCTCGCTGCACGGGCAGAAAGACAGCCATATATGTCATTCTTGATTTATTCCATAATCTCAAAAAAACCGGTATGTTGTGAGACACTGAAACAGGTTCAGGGTGACACAACGGGGGCCGCGCACAGCAAGCAGGCCGCCGGATGATAGTCGTCGTATAGCCCCGGGATGGATGTGTTAGAGAACAATCACCCTGTCAGCCTCATGCGCCATGTTGGCATTATCAAACTGGCTTCCGCAGCCGATCTCCTTGGGAATTCCGTCTGTTGAAACCCCCATACCCTTGGCGCTGTGGTCGCAGAAATTCATTGTAATGCCCTTTGTAGTGCATAATCCGGAAAATGAAGGATTGTGAAGGAGTTTTGTGCCCTCATCCATACAGAATATAATGACTTCGTGACCCTTTGATATGGCTGATTTCGTAATTCCCAAGATATCCTCGAGTCGCTTGTCGGTGTTGACCAGGATTCCAAGTTTCATCTTTTGTCTTCCTCCTTAAATAATGAAAAGCTTCACAGGATCACCAGGAAATGACCTTGTCACTTGACGCGATGGAATCAACAATCTCGTCGTAGTTTTTGTTCTCATTGAGGTTTATTACCGTAACATCGTTTGCTTTTTTATGCTCTTCGATGAATTTACTCAATGTATCATCGGTCTGTTTTACCAGATACAGGATCTTCATTTTTGCCTCCTTAAAAATAGCGAGCCCGCCGGCTCCCGAATGTCTCCGCGGCTTTCTCAGCCCGGCAGATAAAAAAACGTATCAGTAAGGCAGTATATGATCATATTCCAGGAGCTTCTGTGCTATCTCCTCTGTGGAGAGGTATTCCATGTTTTCATTTCCCTTGAAGTTGGTGAAAACCTTTATGTCCATATCGCCCATTGTCTCGAGGTTCATCACGTTGTCATCGGTCTTCTCCACCTCCCTGTCAAGCACATATACATCCACTGCGTCATCCGCGAGTATCATGCCTACCCCCATTCTGAGGGCCTCGCCCTGTCTGTCCCTGACGAGGACAGCGATTTTCTTTGCCATTTTCTATTTCACCTCCTTAAATTATCAGTGTCAGTGCCGGTGAAATTTTTTGGCCACCGGCGCTGACACTTTAATTTTCATCTCTATTTCTCCACGGGATATTTTGCCGGGTCGAGATTCGACCACTGACCCCATGAGCCTACATAGTTTCTGACCTTCGGATAACCGAGGAGATTTTTCAGTACAAAATAGGTATGCGAAGCGCGTATGCCTCCCTGGCAGTATGTGATAACTTCCTTGTCTCTTGTTACGCCTTTTGATTCATAAACAGACTTCAGGGCGCTGACCGACTTGAAGGTGCCGTCCCTGTTGAGGTTGCTCGGATAGAAATTAAGATTCACGGCGCCGGGTATATGCCCCGTCCTCTTATTTATCTTGGGCTGTTCATTTTTCACTCCCTTGTATGCATCCGCACCGCGTGTATCCACTATCACAACTTTCGGATTTTTAAGGTTCTTCAGCACATAGTCAGCATCCGCATATATTGAACTGTCAGGCGTGGCCTTATATGTTGCAGGGGTTATCTTTGTCGGCGCTCCTGTCGCCGGGAGTTTTTCTCTCATCCACTTTGAAACCCCGCCGTTAAGGTAGCTTAACTTTTCGTGGCCGAAATACTGCATGAGCCAGAATGCGCTGGTAATGAAAGGATTTCCTCCGCTGCCGCCTGAAATAATCACATAGGAATCATTGCTGATACCCAGCCTGCCCATCAGGGCCTCGAATTTGGCCTTGTCAGGAGGTGTGCTGCCGTTGCCCATGACACTCATCAGGCTGCCGATATCAAGGTATACAGACCCGGGAATGTGCTTGGCATCAAAGTTTGCCCTGTCATTCTGGACCATGCCGGCCATATATACAATGCGTAATCCGGGTTTATTCAGGTTTTTGGCAAGCCACTGGGTCTCCACGAGTGGCGGGACACTTGAATTGGCAAGCGCGCTCTGGTAGCCCGCTGACAGAGCCATGAACAAAAACAATGAAAAAACAACCGCAATAATTCTCTTGCCGATATTCTTCCGTTTTTCAAGCTGAAATAACATGTAATACCCTCCTTTTCAAGTTGATATTTGTTAACACGGTGGATGCACAGCATGCTTCCGGACAGTGAAGCTAAGACTATTAAATACTATGATGTCAACTTATGTCAATATAAAAATCGCAATCCGCTAATTTTTTACAGGGGCATGATGGAAATCCGGGATAATTGCAGTATAATTATTCCATATACTTAAATTCAAGGAATGAATATCAGGGAAAGTATAGCAAGGCTTCAGGATTTTTATATCCTCTCCGTCAGTGCCCCCCTGTGTATCTTCCGCAGGCCGTTCTACTTCAGGGAGATAACAGAACAGATGGATTACATGGGCACGGGTTCGCTTTTCATCATATCCCTTGTGTCACTTTTTATCGGCATGGCCATGTCGCTTCAGATTTCGGCCGAGCTTGCGGACCTGGGGCTGAAGATGTACACCGGCAAAATAGTCGGAATGGCCATAATCAGGGAGATAGGGCCTGTAGCCATAGCCCTCGTGTTTGCCGGGAGGGTCGGCTCGGGGACCGCATCGGAACTCGGCTCAATGACACTCGGCCACCAGGTGGATATTCTCAGGGTGCACGGCGTCAACCCCGTAAAAAAACTGGTCACACCAAGGGTTGTCAGCGCAGTTATAATGCTTCCCGCACTGACGGTCATCGGCGACGCCGTTTCATTGGCCGGGGGGTATTACATATCCGTCTTCGTCAGCAACCAGAGCGGCTCTTTTTACTGGAGCCAGATCAGGGAAATAATGAATTTCAACAATATCTTCTCAGGCATTGCAAAACCTTTCATATTCGGGTACCTGATATCCTGTATCGCCTGCTACATGGGTCTGTCGGCAAGAGGCGGTGCAAGGGGCCTGAGAAGAGCGACGACCTCTGCCGTGATGATTTCAATGATAATGATCATTGTCTCGGACTTCATGCTGACAAGGGGCCTGCTGTACCTGCTCGGGATGAGTGTATGATAGAGTTCAGAAACGTCACGCTCACTCATGACAACCATGTGGTCCTGGATAATGTCTGCTTCAGCGCCGCTTTTCATGAAAGGATAGCCATACTCGGGCGCAGCGGCGGGGGCAAGACCACGATTCTCAGGCTGATGCTCGGGCTTTCAAGGCCCGACCATGGGGAAATCCTGATACACGGACAGGACATTAC
>WFVK01000142.1 GCA_015491705.1 Nitrospirota bacterium
GAGATGTGTATAAGAGACAGATCCTCCGCTGCCCTGATAAACAACCGAAGGGGCCCTTATCACCTCAAGGCCGGGCGGAACCGTATCAATCAGAGACGTGATATTATATTCAACCTTTTTCAGGATGCCGGACTTGGCTGTTATAACAGTGATTGCCCGGCCGTCTTTCAGTTTCAGGTCTTTCGGTTTTATCCGCAGGGTGTATGACTTCTCCGCCACCTCAGGGGCATCCTTCAATAATTCAACCTTTCTGCCCTCCTGGTACACCGAGATATCTATAGACACCATGTTCTCTGTCTGAAGCTGAACGGTTTTATCAAGGGGCAGATAATCAAAGGCCTCTATGCCGCGCACTACGGGACCGGGAATAAAGAACAGTTTATAAACCACGTAAGCCGCCACAAGAATGACAAACGGCAGGAGCAGGGTCAGGCCGATCCGGCTGAAACCTTCCCCTCTGTCTTTAACAAATCCGGTAAAATTCACTCTCATTCACCTCAGATAAAAACATCTTATAATCAAATAGCCTCAAATTATGCCTGATTTGAAAAATAATTGCAAGAAAAATCTGCACCTCTTTTGCAATTTCACTCCCCGTTACTTCCTGCAAATTCATTACGCATGCTGTTCAATCCATGTGTACTGGTCTTCAGGAATTTTCTGGAAGAAATGAATCCACTCATCAACAGACGAATAATTGATCGTTGAGAACAAATCAGAGTGAAGTATGCGGAATCCTGGTATGGGAAGACAGGCGTCTGAATATTGAAATATGCAAGAACGAGGATCACTATCAGAGGGCACTACAGAGCGGCGGCAACTACATCTTGCGTACCACCTGGGGGGAAACCCATCACCTTATAACCTCTGAACCCTGAACCGGCAACCCCTGAACCTTAAACGGTTTTTTACGGCACGTTTTTCCCCTCCGGTTTGTGCAAGGCTAACCTGTACTTGTCCCCGTACCCCCTTGGCGTGACCATGCGGCCGTTCCAGGCAAAGGTGCGGGAGTTACCGATTATTACCGTGCTCTGCATGTCGATTTCATCAAACGGCATATCCCTTAAAGAGGTGATTATTATTCTCTCATTCTCTCTTGATGCAGCCCTGACTATTCCGGCAGGTGTCTGGGGCGGCCTGAACCTGAGGACGATGTCCCTGGCCCGGTTGATCTGGCGCTGCCTCGCCCTGCTTTTCGGGTTGTATATCACTATTACAAAGTCAGCGGATGCCGCCGCCTCGATCCTCTTCTCTATGATCTCCCACGGCGTCAGGAGATCACTCAGGCTTATGGATGCAAAGTCATGCATCAGAGGTGCCCCGAGGAGGGCGGCGCACGCGCTGAGCGCGGGGACACCGGGGACGATTTCAATACCCGGCGTCAGGCCCCCCGCCCCGGGCCCGCAACTCTCCTTCAGTATCTCAAGCACCAGGCCCGCCATCGCGTAAATCCCCGGATCACCACTGCATACAACAGCAACCTTCCTGCCCTCGCGGGCGAGGTCCACGGCCCTTGTGCATCTCTCCACTTCCCGGCGCATGCCGGAGGACAGCACCTTCCTGTTGCCCGTCAGGTCGTGAATAAGGTCAAGGTACGTCCTGTAGCCCACGATTACATCCGCATCCCGGATAGCTTCTTCCGCAGCGGGCGTGAGGTGTTCACGGCCTCCGGGGCCTATCCCTACAACGTAAATTCTGCCTTTGCTATTGCTAATGTGACGTTCCCCCTTTTCCTTTTAGGTGTAATCAGTGCGCAGTTGTCGGACAGCCTTGCCGCGGCGAGGACGGCCGCCGGTTCGGCCACGGCCACGGCGCCGGTAGCGGCCCTGACGGATGCGGATTCTGCAATGCCGTATCTCAGGGCGGCGTTATTCAGCTCGGTGTTTGAGAAAAACTCAATGTCCAGCTCCTTGCTGCGGGCAAAGTCCATCAGTCCCTTTTCATCTTTTTTCAGGTCAATGGTTGCAATGCACCTTACAGAACGGACTGACAGTCTTTCCTCACGGAAGACGCTCTCAAATACTTCCCGGATTTCGCTCTCCGCTGTTCCGCGGTTGCATCCAATGCCTGCAAAGAGGTTCCCGGGTCGCAGAAAGAGGGCGCCGGAATCAATGAGCCTGTGTGATATCACCATATCCGCTTCTTCGGGTGAATCAACGAGGACGAATTCCCCGGGCAGCCCTCCCGCGCCGACCGGATATTCCGTGTTTACACGTATCTGTTCCCCGCGCAGGATTCCCGCGCTTATCTTCCTTAGTTTCTCAAAATCTTCCACATGGAGATTCTTCTGCATGGCCCACATGTCAGGGGAGAGTTTGCCCTGCACATCGGAGGCCGTTGTTATCACCGCGCGAGCGCCGATATGGCCGGCGATCCGCGTTGCAAGCTCATTGGCTCCGCCGATGTGGCCGCTCAGAAGGCTGATTGCATAGGAGCCGTTCTCATCGAGGACCACGACCGCGGGGTCTGTTGTCTTGTGCTTTAACAGCGGCGCCGCCGCACGCACCACAATGCCTGCGGCCATGATGCAGATAATGTTTCCCGAGGTTTCCCATCTCTCCGCGAATATGTCTGAATTGAACTTCAGTATCTCCGCACCGGGGTACAGCCCGGCAATCCTGCCGGCCAGTTTTCGGCCGTTGCCGGTTATATAAAATATGCTTGTTTTACCCTTCATCATCGATTTGTCCTGCGGTCGGCTTTGAAGCATGGAAATATCGCCTGCGGGGCGGTGAGGTCCTTATCCCCTGTATCCATGCCTGAAATCCCTGTGATAAAGCCTTGACTCTTTTCCCAGCGGTGTCTCGGATGCCCTCAGGGCCTCTCCCACGTAGATCAGCGCCGTCTTCCTGATGCCCGCCTCTTTCACGAGGGCTGCAATGTTCTTAAGGGTGCCCCTTATGATCCTCTCCTCGGGCCACGATACCTTTTCAATCACCACCACGGGCGTGTCCTCGGCATAACCCTTCAGCAGGGCCTCCCTGACCCTTTCAATCATACCGATACTCAGGAAGATCACCATCGAGGCCCCGTGCCTTGCGAGCCCCGCGAGTTTCTCCTTCTCGGGCACGGGCGTCCTCCCTTCAATGCGCGTGAATATAACCGTCTGGCTGACCTCGGGGATGGTAAGCTCCTGCCCCAGGGCCGCGGCCCCTGCCATGGCGGAGGAGACCCCCGGCACCACCCCGTAAGGAATCCCCAGTTCCCGGAGCCGTTCTATCTGCTCTGATATGGCGCCGTAAAAACACGGATCCCCCGTGTGCAGCCTTACAATACGCTTTCCGGTTTCAAACGACTTCCTGATAAGAGTTATAATCTCATCCAGCGTCATCCCGGCTGAATCATGCAGCGAGGCCTTGATGCCCTCGAGCAGGGCCGGATTTACGAGGCTGCCGGCATAAATGACGACATCAGCGCTGTCAAGGAGTCTCCTTCCCTTGACGGTAATCAGCCCGGGGTCACCCGCGCCTGCGCCTATAAAATATACCATGTGTTTTTCAGCGCCCATTTTTCAGTCTCCCGGATATGTATTCTTCCAGGCGCCTGACGGCGGACAGTATCTCCGGAGTCTGCGGCAGTTTGTCGGCGGTCCTGCCGATATATCCCCTTTCGCGCAGCATACGGAGGGATATGTCGAAATTCATCCCGTAAATCCATGAGAGCTTCATCAGTTTGAAATCATTTTCCGTCTTCAGGTTCACATATGAGGCGATCTTTCCCTCGGACAGGCAGGAGAGTATGCCTCTTGAGTATTCCGGGGTATCCGGCAATCCGTAAGCTACGGCGGATGCCCTGTCCTCCTCAGGGCTTTCATAGTACTCTATGAATACACGGAATATATCCAGCTTGTCCGCATCCCTGACCATTTTCAGCAAAAAAGCCGTCCGTTCATCGACGGTGTCAGGGATTGCAAATGCATTGTGAAACCTTACCGTCCGGATGATCATCTCCCTCTCGTCCGCGGGAAGACCGCTGAGTGCGCCTTCATCTGCCAGGACCTTTGCCCCGAGATGCCCGTGATTGGTGGAGACAGCGTCCCTGAATGTCCTGTAACGGGCATACTGCGGGAACCTCCCCACATCATGAAAGAGCGCCGCCGCCTCTGCCAGCCGTTTTTCATCGGCTCCGCGGGCCACGTCATCTGCTATCCTGAAAATATTTTCGCAGACATTCCGGGTATGCTCCACCTTGAGCAATATGTTTTTCTGATCCTCTTTGCTGGATGAATAAAAGGATTTCGTATAGGCGGAAAACCACTCCTTTAAACTTTCCAGATCCTTTGCAGTCATTTTCTCTCTCCTGTGATAACAAATACCGGGTTTAACGCGGCCAGGTGTTTTTTGCCGTCAATGATTCTGGACCTTGAAACAGAGACCTGTGATATCGCCGTGCTGAAGCCGTTTCTCTCAAGGTTCCGGACGGCATCGTTTAATGTATCTATTGTAGCCGCATTGATGACAATAATTCCTGAATTCATCTTTTCGGCAAGAATATCCGCTGTCATGCCGAGCTTCGCCGAACCGCCGCCCACAAACACCCTGTCCGGCACGGGCAGGTCCTTCAGCGCACCGGGCGCCTCGCCGTGTATGATCTCCATGTTGGCGGTCCCGAACCTGTCCCTGTTTTCATCGAGGCGGTTTATTTGTTCGCGGTTTTTCTCCACGGCAAAGACCCGCAGGCCGGGACACAGCCTTGCGGCTTCAATGGATACAGAGCCGGAGCCGGCCCCGATATCCCAGAATACCCCCCTGTGCGGTAGTCTCAGCCTGTGTAATGCGACCGCCCTCACCTCGTCCTTTGTAATCATGCCCCCGGCGTGCAGGATCTCCGCTTCCTTCAGGCCGAACCTCAAATCCGACAGCAGGGCCGTCCCCGCGTCATCGCCCCGCCGTATGATGATCACCACATTCGGATGCTCAAATGACAGGCGGGATATATCTTCCGGGGTCCCCTGCGTGATCTTCTCGTCGGGATAACCGAGTCTTTCGCATACATACATTGTCAGGCCTGAACCCCGGGGCTTCATTAACGTCTTTGCAATCTCCACCGGATTATTCACCCTGTCCGTGAGGATTGCAATCCTGTCATACTGCCGCACGAGTACGGGAATCTCGGTGATTTCATATTCAGGCCTTCTTCTCTTCGCCGGGTCCGGGCCTCCGTGAAGGCTCATGAACAGGGCATTGTTTGATGGCTCGCGTATCGCGGCAAATGCCGCCTGAATGCTCGACAGGTCGGGATAGACCTCCACCGCGTCCCTGCCGAATCTCTCGACGATCAGCCGCCCTATGCCGAAAAACATGGGGTCACCGGCAGCTATCAGAGAGAGCCTCTTTTCCCTGTAGTTGTCACTGATATATTCAATGGTCTCATACACGCTGCCGTGCACCACAATCCTGTCTTTTACCTCACTGTATTCCCTGTAGCCCCTGAAGACCTCGAGCAGCCTGCCGCTGGCAAGGACGATGTCCGAGCCGCGTATGATGCCCGAGGCCTTTCTGCCGAGCGGGCGGAAGCCTATTCCTATGATGTGGATTCTGTTCATTTTGAAAACTTTTTATTATACCTTACAGGGGCGCTAAAATATCGCCTGCGGGCTCTCCCGGCCTGCGGCGATATCTTTGGCTGCAGGGATTAGCTTCTTTTACAAATATCTTACCGTGGCCTGCTTTGTATCGGCCGGGAGTTTCACATCATTTCCCGTTACCGGAAGAGAAACTCCATCTGCTGTCACCGAGCTTACGCCGGAGCCGAAACGGCAGGGATATATAAAGCTTACATGAGACGGGGGAGCCTGTAATATCCGTATTTCCACTGACCTGTCGGTCCGGTTGTGGGTTAACCTGTAGCCGAAGAGACTGCCGAACACAGTCGGCGCATCCGAGACACCTATTGATTTGCCGTGTCCCAGCCAGTGGGGCATAACACCCGGCGCTATGTAGATGTGAGGCTCGTTGTCTTCATCTGCTTCAAAAAAGAGGATGTCACGCAAAAGCAGTAAATATTCGGCGCATGCCCAGCCATGGGGTATGTCTCCCATGTACCACCAGCGCGGAGGCACCTCGGCAAAATCTTTGGCAACAGGATAGCAGTGCTGTTCATTCCATGCCCCGGAGACAGCCTGCCACCTGTCAGAAGAGTCCCCCTCACAACGGCTTACCTTTGCATAGCCCGCATTGACTGTCCAGGCGAGACATTGGTCCATCTTTTCCACATCTCCTGTCAATAAAAAGGCATGAGCCAGCTGGAGAGTCAGATAGGGGCCGTAACAGTACCAGGCAGTATCGTGCCGGAACCCGCCTTCCATAAAATGGGCCCAGATCGTTTCAAGTGTCATCTTTGCAGCCCGGTCTATATCGTTGCCGAGCTTTGTTCCCATATACAGGCGGCAGGGATGAAAATATGCAATGGTTCCGATCATCGTGGAATCGAGTCTTCCTGCGTCTGCCGGGCCTGTGGGTATGAAGG
>WFVK01000143.1 GCA_015491705.1 Nitrospirota bacterium
AGATGTGTATAAGAGACAGCCTGATACTTAAGCAGTCGGGCCTGTTGGGTGTAATACCGATATCAAATATCGTATCACCCTCGAACTCTTCGGCCTCTTCAACCTCAAGCCCGGCCATCGTCAGTGTATGGGCCAGTTTATCCGGCGGCAGGTTGAAGGCGACAAACTCTTTAAGCCAGTTGTATGATGCTTTCATTGTTAAAAACAGGGGTCAGCTCTTTACCGGCGTCTGAAAGCTGTATGCCGGCGGCCTTATCAAAATTGTTCAAGAAAACGCTTGTCATTCTCGGGGAAGAGCCTTATGTCGTCAATGCCGTACTTGAGCATCGCCACCCGCTCTATTCCCAGTCCGAATGCGAAACCGGTATACTGCCCAGGATCATATCCGGCCTTTTCATATACCCTGGGATTAATCATGCCTGCGCCCAGAATCTCTATCCAGCCGGTGCCTCCGCACACTTGGCAGCCGGCGCCTTTACATATGACGCAGGAAATATCGATCTCGGCGCTCGGCTCTGTAAAGGGGAAAAAACTCGGCCTGAACCTGAGCGATGTATCCGTGCCGAAGACCTTGCGGATGAGCAGTTCCAGGACACCCTTGAGGTCGCTGAAGCGGATATGTCTGTCAACCATGAATCCCTCGAGTTGATGAAACATCGGAATATGACTGACATCCGCATCGCACCTGTACACCTTGCCGGGGGCAATGACCCGCAGGGGCGGTGAATTTTTCTCCATGACACGGACCTGGACCGATGATGTATGGGTTCTCAGCACCACATCGTCACTGATGAAAAAGGTATCCTGCATATCCCTTGCAGGATGATCTTTCGGAAAATTC
The DNA here is from genome assembly GCA_015491705.1 of Nitrospirota bacterium. Lineage (GTDB taxonomy): Bacteria > Nitrospirota > Thermodesulfovibrionia > UBA6902 > UBA6902 > JAADFS01. Next base: position 842 of record WFVK01000143.1, read on the forward strand.
AGGGCCTCGAAGTTATAGTAATCAAGCTCAACTTCAGGTCCCTCTTCAACAGTAAATCCCAGGGAGACAAATACGGCGCTTATCTCATCAAGAACCCGCGTTACGGGGTGCAGATGCCCCGACGGTATAAAACATCCCGGCACTGTTACGTCAATCTGCTGGGTTGTGAGGGTCCTGTCCAGTTCGGATGATCTGAGAATGTCTTCCTGTTTCTTTAGCAGTGATTCAATGAAATTCCTGGCTTCGTTCAGGATACGGCCGATGCGGGGCCTCTCCTCCCGCGGAATGGAGCCGAGGGAGTTGAACTTTCCGGTAAGCAGACCTTTTCTTCCGAGGTATTTTGCTTTGAGGTCATTGATATCCTTGAGGCTTCCGGCGCGGGCGATGTCATCCTGCGCGAGGTTCTTTATTGACTCAATATCATTTAACATTCCCTTTTTTGACCATTTCCACAAGGTTATTGAATGCCTGAGGGTCATTGCAGGCAATATCCGCAAGGGCCTTCCTGTTCAACTGTACATTCATGTTCCTGAGCCTGTTCATGAACTGGCTGTAGGTCATGCCCAGGGCCCTGACCGCTGCATTTATCCTGATTATCCACAATGACCTGAATTCTCTCTTCCTGGCCCTTCTGTCCCTGTATGCATTTAATAACGCCCTGTCAACCGCCTGGGCCGCAACCCTGTAAAGACGGCTTCTGGCGCTGTAATATCCCTTGGCCATCTTAAGGACTTTTTTTCTTCTTCTCCTGGTCTTGAAACCACCTCTGGCTCTCGGCATTTATACTTACCTCCTGAAGTTTCTGAAAACAAATCGACTATGAATTATACAGTATATTGAAAAATTTTGGAATAGCACACGGACCGACCGGGGCCGGCAGGCTCCCCGGCCCGTTTATGCAGAATGCAAGGTGGTAACACTTTCAAGATACCGGCGAGCCGGCGGTGCAGAGGTTTTCAGGGTGATGCAGGCGCCTGGACGAGTTCATCCTCCTGTGCCGGAAACCCGCCATCCTGTGTGCCGGCGGCGTCCTGCTCCGGCGCAGCTTCACCGGCATCTTCCCGGAGTTTAAATCCGCTTACCATCTGCTGGAGCTCCCGCGCCAGAATATACAGGTTCTGTGTGGCCTCGGAAGACCGGTTTACAGCGTCAGCGGTCTGTTTTGTTATATCAGCCACGGACTCGAGGTTTGACGCCACTTCCTCACCCGTGCTGGACTGTTCTTCAGCCGCGGTGGCTATCTGCTGTATCATATCCGTTACATTCCTTACGGATGATACTATCTCCTGTAATGCCTCACCTGCCTGATTGGCGGAATTCACCCCGTTTTCAACTTCCTTTGTCCCGTTGCGCATCGATTCCACGGCCTTTATCGTCTCTTCCTGGATGCCTTTAATCATCTCGCCTATCTCGTTTGTGGCGGACGTGGTTCTCTCTGCGAGTTTCCTCACCTCATCGGCAACCACTGCAAACCCCCTGCCCTGCTCACCGGCCCTTGCAGCTTCTATGGCTGCATTCAGCGCCAGGAGGTTGGTCTGTCCGGCGATATCATTTATTACCTTGATGATCTCCCCGATCTGTTCGGAATTTCTGCCGAGTGTTTCGACAGTGGCTGCGGATTCATTCACCGACACTGATATCTGGTTCATCCCGTCTATGGTCTCTTTTACGACTTCCCCGCCTTTTACGGCGAGGTCGCTTGCCTTCTTTGCAGAATCAGCGGCATTGGCGGTATTCTGGGCGACGCTCAGAAAGGAGGAATTAAGCTCTTCGATTGAAGAGGCCGCCTGTGAAGTCTTGGATGACTGCTCCTGTGCGTTAACGGCTATATTCTGGGAGGAATCCGAAAGCTGGCTTGCCGCGGCGGTCACATTGTCGGAATGGCTTGCCACCTTATGCAGCATCACATTCAACCTGTAGTTGGTTTTATTGAACGTATCGGTTAACTCCGCTATTTCATCATTTGATTTGACATGGACTTCCATTGTAAGGTCGCCGTCGGCCTGCCTTCTGAAGGCCTCCAGCAGTTGTCTTACCGGACGTATGATATTTCTTGATGTAGTGCTTAACACAACCGCTATCAGAAAGAGTGTCGTGATCATGACGCCGGCAATGCTGACCAGCATTTTTCTGAAAAAATTCCGTGAATTTTCCCGGGCCTCGTTATACAGCTTTTCCAGACGCTCTGAAACGAGTTCTCCTGCGGAATGATTGTGTTTGCCGACCACCGAGCTTGTAATTTCGTCAAACTCTTCAGGAATGTTGATTTCGAAAACGAGAAATCCCGCAGGATCATCCTTGCCGGCGACAGGTGTATACCCGAACATTTTTCCATCGTGGTACATAACCGTTACCTCGCCGCGCGCCCTTGACATACGGCCAAGCATGGAAGTGAAGCTCTCGGGCAGACTGGTTTGTTCGGGGTATATGACGTGTCCGTTCAGTTCCGTAAAATAGATACCGTCAAGGCCGAGTGATTCGACCTGGCTGATTACGTCCTTTGCAATACTGTCGTCTCCTTTCTCCAGCGCCGCCAGTGCATCCCCCGGTGAACTTGTTTTACTCATAAGTAAAAGCCCGGCCTTCAACAGTTCCTCTTTGGTTTCAATAAGCCTTTTCAATTCCGTATTCAGCGTTGTCTGTGAATTGGAAAAGGTAAGTTTTGAAAACAGTACCCCGATTATCAGGTAATTAACAATAATTATAGCCACGGGTATCCATAACGTCTTTGCCTGCAATTTCATTCTCATTGTGCTCTCCTTAAATCCACCTTTCGAATCTTCATGTCTCTCTCTCGAGATGCAGTTATATTATCGGAAACATTATGGCGAATCTTTACCTTGCTGTGACAAAAATTACCGCATCGCTTTATGACGGCTGAAGCGTGAATCACGGTGGTCCTGAAAAAGACGAAAAGACGCTTCTGCATGCAGAAGCGTCTTTCATGATGGAGAGCTGAAGAGCGGTTATTCCCTTCTTACCTTTTAAAGGTTATCAACCGGGTAACATTTTCCTGACGGCGTCTATATTCGTCCTGTCAATCAGTCCGCTCTTTCTGAGACGTTTTGTCCTCTTGGAAGACTTGCCGGTCAGGAGATGACTCTTGTAGGCCTTGTATCTCTTGATCTTTCCCGTACCTGTCTTCTTGAATCTCTTTGCGGCCCCTCTGTGTGTTTTTAACTTAGGCATTTAACATTTCCCTCCGTGTAATAGTCCTGTATATAAGGATAAATAATGATGATGGCTTACTTCGGTGCAAGGACCATTATCATGCGGTTGCCTTCCATCCTGGCCATCTGTTCCACATTTGCTATGTCGGAAAGCTCGTTAATTATCCGGTCGAATACCTTTTGGCCGAGGGAACGGTGAACGATCTCCCTCCCCCTGAACATCATCGTTACCTTTACCTTGTTGCCGTGCTCCAGAAACTTCTTTGCATTTTTCATCTTGAACATCAGGTCATGTTCGTTAATCTGGGGCCTGACCTTTACTTCTTTCAGGGTTATGGTCCTGTGCTTTGAAGAATGCTTTTTGGCCTGCTGATAACGGTACTTGCCATAGTCCATTATCTTGCAGACAGGAGGTTTGGCATTCGGCGCTACTTCCACTATATCGAGTTCCTGGTCTGAAGCGAGTTTCCTTGCTCTGTGTATATCCATAATGCCCAGTTGTTTTCCGTCGCTGTCTATTACCCTCACTTCTTTTGACCTGATCCAGCGGTTGATTCTTAATCCTCTGCTTATAACTACCTCCTGTTTTTGATTTCTTCCTTCAGAAATGATATCAGTTTTTCAATAGACATCTCTCCGGCATTTTCACCGGTTCTCTTTCTGAGATTAACTGTATTATTCGCCGATTCCCTGTCACCTATTATACACATATAGGGGGTTTTTAACATAGTGGCTTTCCTTATTTTGTAACCGATTTTTTCATTTGCATCATCTAAATCGGCCCTTATTCCGCTTTCCTTTAATGAATTGAGGACTATCCGCCCGTATTCAATATGTCTCTCTGCAATGGGCAGAATGGAAGCCTGCACAGGAGAAAGCCACAGCGGGAAGGCCCCACTGTAGTGCTCTATCAGGACCCCGAAAAACCTCTCCAGGGAACCCATGAGCGCGCGGTGTATCATAATAGGCCTGTAATCCCTGCTGTCGGGGCCCCTGTAACTGATGTCCAGTCTCTCGGGCAGGTTGAAATCGACCTGTATGGTGCTGCACTGCCACTGTCTCCCGAGGGAATCCCTGACCTTTATATCAATCTTCGGTCCGTAAAACACCCCCTCCCCAGGGTCTATTTCATGCCTGAGCCCCCTGTGATGAAGCGCCTTCCGCAATGCATTCGTTGCCTTTTCCCATCCTTCATCCGTTCCCACGTATTTATCCGGTCTTGTCGAGAGATATATGTCGTAGTCTGTAAAACCGAAGGTCCGGAGTATGAAGATAGTGAATTCCAGCACCTTCAGCACCTCGTTGTCTATCTGTTCTTCGGTGCAGAAGATATGGGCGTCATCCTGTGTGAACCCCCTTACCCTCAGGAGGCCGTGAAGCACGCCGGAGCGTTCGTATCTGTAAACCGTTCCGAGCTCAGCATAACGCAGTGGCAGATTCCTGTAACTTCTCAGGCTGCTTTTAAAGACGGACACATGAAAGGGGCAGTTCATGGGCTTTATTTCATAGTCGGTTCCCTCAACCTCCATGGGTGAATACATATTTTCCCTGTAGAAGTCCAGATGGCCTGTTGTTTCCCATAAACCAAGCTTTGCCATATGCGGCGTATAGAGAATCTCATAACCCGCCTTGTAATGCTCATCCAGCCAGAAACTCTCTATCACCCTTCTGACGGCGGCGCCCCTCGGATGCCACAGCACAAGTCCCGCGCCTATGTCATCACTCAAACTGAATAGGTCAAGCTCTTTTCCAAGCCGCCTGTGGTCTCTCTTTTTGACTTCTTCGAGAAATTCAAGATGTTTTCTGAGAGCCTCTTCAGTGGGAAAGGATACCCCGTATATGCGTTGCAGCATTTTGTTCCTTTCATCGCCTCTCCAGTAAGCGCCGGCGACCGAAAGGAGCTTGAATGCCCTGACTTCCCCGGTGGATTTCAGGTGGGGACCGCGGCAGAGATCCACAAAATCGCCTTCTTCATAGACGGTCACGGTCTCACCATCAAGCTCGTTTATCAACTCGACCTTGTAAGTTTCGCCAAGCTGCTGAAAGAGTTTCAGGGCCTCTGCCCTCGGCAGTTCCCTCCTGACGAACGGCCTGTCGGCCCTTATAATCTCTTCCATCTTTTTTTCTATCCGCTGAAGGTCGTCCTCAGTGAGGGAGCGGTTGCAGTCCACGTCATAATAAAACCCATCGGCTATTGCGGGGCCTATGGCAAGCCTGGTACCGGGATAGAGTTCTTTGACGGCATGAGCCATGATGTGGGAGGTGCTGTGACGGTAAATCTGGAGAAATTCCCTGTCGTTTTCAGATGATTCTAAAATACCGTATACCTCCCTTAAAAGTTGTCAGCTTTCAGCGAAAGTCAACTCCATTCTTGTCCGAGCGCTGAAAGCTGCGCACTGATAACTTGAAAATGGTAGGCACGGGCGGTTTCGAACCGCCGACCTCTTCCGTGTCAAGGAAGCGCTCTCCCCCTGAGCTACGCGCCTTTCATGTTTAATTTAAATGGTAACACCTTACAGTTGCTGCAGCGGAGGACGGCGCGCCGAAAAGACCTCCGTCTCTCCTGTCCTTTCCTGCAACATCAAGGATGATTAAGGTCACGTCACAACCCCCTCATTCATACATACAGAGGAGGAGACCGCCTGCCGCTTTCGCTGACAGGTTCTATC
>WFVK01000144.1 GCA_015491705.1 Nitrospirota bacterium
ACCTTATACCATGCCCCCCTATGCTATGTCAAATAAAAAAAACAGACTCATTTCCACACTAAACCTTACAGTTGCATAACACCATCGTCCGCATGCCGGAGAGCCCGGCGGAAAAGCTTTATCTGCGATTCCCTGAGGAAATATTCAGCACGCATATCAACCTCTTTTGCAATTTCACTCCCCGTTACTTCCTGCAACAGAGATGTATTTCCAATATCCCATCGCTTTATAAAGGTTTTACGCCGGGCTCTCCAGCCGGTTTATGCAACGTTAAGGTAAAGACATTTTCCCTTAAAGCGGCATAAAAACGCCGCATTAAGGATTACTGTCTGACCGGGGCCTCTTTGCCGAGGTTCAGTATATACTGTCTCGCCGCCAAAGCTGCCTTTGCGCCCTCGCCGGATGCTATGATTATCCGCTTTCCAAAGGCATTTGTAATGTCTCCCGCAGCGAATATCCCCGGGCAGGAGGTGGAACAGTCAGGGTTTATAACAATTTCTCCCCGCTGGTTAAGCTCGACCATCGATGAAACGAGAGAGGAGTTCGGCTGGAGACCTATGGCTATGAATACACCCTTGACCGGCAGGGTGACCGTCTTTTCTTCCGCCTTTTTTCTCACTGTTATGCCGGTGAGTGTATTTTCACCGCTGAATTCCAGTACCTTGTAACCGTCATATCTTTGCAGGTTTTTGAACCCGGAAACCCGTTCAATCACTATAGGATCAGCCCTGAGCCCCGAGTCGGTGATAAGGTATATGTTCCTTGCGATGCCGTGCAGGTTCTCGACGATCTGCAATGCAGAGTTCCCCCCTCCGATCACTGCGGCATCACCTTCATGGACAAACGAGAGGTCCTGAATATTCCCATAAAAGATGCCCCTTCTCTGGAACTCCTCTTCACCGGGGACGTTCAGTTTTCTCCTCGTCATGCCGGTGGCAATCAGCAGTGTCTTTGTGAAATATTCGCTGAGTTCCGAGGTCGTGACCCTGAATCCGCCGTCAACCTGTTCAATCTTCTCAACCTCGCTCATGAGATGGTCTATGTAGTGGGAGTGTATCAACTGGTACCGGAACTTTTCTATGAGTTCAGGCCCCCTGATAAAATCAAATCCCATGTAGTTTTCTATCTTTGTGCTGTCAATGGCCTGTCCCCCGAGGTTCATGGTTATGAGGAATGCCTCCATCCTGAGCGTCGCCGCATAAACAGCGGCGGTCAGGCCTGCGGGGCCACCCCCGATAATTATGAGGTCATAAGACGTGCGCGGAACCCTGGAAGATTTTTCCTTGAGAAATTTATCCCTGCATCCTTCGGAACAGAAATAATAAACTTCCCCGTCGTATTCTGTTGTGATGCCCTTGCCTTCATCAACCTCCATGTTGCATATCGGATCTCTCTTCATAACCTTCCTCCTCCGTTTTGAACAGATACTGTCAAAAGCGGGAAACAATGTTTAACTGCATGGCTGTCTTGTTCATAACTTTTCATAAAACCTTTGACATTACCTCTTTTTCTGCCGAACTTCCTCAAGACTGTGAAAATGTCTGCATATGTCATTTCGACCGGAGGGAGAAATCTTCCGGTATCAGCTGACCCTCACCCCCTCCGGGAGAGGAAATATTGCTTATCTACCCTTTATGCCGCGTTAAGCCTTGTTACCGCCTGTGGATTCATAAGGCAGCTCTATTACCGCCTCTGTTCCGGCTCCGAGCTGGCTGTTTATCCGGATCGTGCCCTGATGACCCTCTATAATCTTTTTTACTATGGACATCCCGAGACCGGTGCCCACCCTTTTTGTTGTATAAAAGGGTATGAATATTTTCTCAAGGGTTTCCCTGTTCATTCCAGTGCCGTGATCTTTAATCCTGAGAATCAGTGCATCCTTGTCGTATACCGCGCTGATTCTCACCTCCCCCCCTTCCCGGGATGCATCGATGGCATTGTTTATAAGATTCACAATGGCCCTTTCCATATGGAATCCGTCGATCAAAAGCTTTAGCGGTTTATCCGGCAGATCCACCGACAGGGCCACTCTTTCGCTTTCCGCCCTTGTCTTGCAGGAATCGCACGCCCGGTTGATAATGCTTCCTATATCTTCTTCTCCGAGAGTCAGCCGGATAGGTTTGGAAAAATCCAGTACATCAAAGACCATCCGCTGCATATTTCCCGCTGACTCGATTATGGCCTGTACCGCCTGGTCGATGTCTCCCTTTCTCTCCTTTATGCGCCGGGCGAACCCCATGATTGTAATAAGCGGATTCTTCAGGTCATGCACGATGGTCGTGGCAACCCGTCCTATGTCTGCGAGATAGCGGTCTTTTTCGGACTGCCTACGCTGTCTTCTCTCGCGGTCCACAAGAAAGCCGGCAAGGGCCGAGATGAGCCCTGAAAGCAGTATGTGAAGCAATCTGTTTATCACGGATAATACGGAATCAGACCAGCTTGTGATAAAGTAAGGGAGATATAAGAGGGTGATAAATATAAATGTGAGCACGGCGCCCCTGAGACCGAAGACAATGGCTCCGAGCAGAAGCGGTATATAGTGAAGCTCGGTCTGGATATTATGCAGGATATGGTTTTCCGGGGTCGTCCAGTAATGCAGGTATGTAATGAACAGCGCAGAGACAACGATAATGACTATGTAGTATTTTTTCCCGTCGGACATCATAAAACCGCATTATTTTTCATCAGCGTGGCAAATGCATTCAACGTCGTGCCAGTGACCATATGTGTCATTATATATCTTAAAGTCATCAATGTCTATCGTAACCTTGTAGCTGATAAAGAGATCACCGGCCGGCAAGAGGGCTTGAAGGTGTTATGGCAGGCCCTCCTGCCGCTTTATGAAACAGTAAGGCAAATCTATCAAACGGTCTTCCTGAACCTGGCAATGACATCCATGATTTCGTCTATCTTTTTCTGTTTTTCGGCTTCTGACGTTCCCTTAAGCGCCTCGGTAACACATCCTTCAAGGTGTTTCCTGAGTATCTTTTCCTCCACTCTCGATACGGCCCCTACAATGGAATGCAACTGGGTCAGTATATCCACGCAGTATCTCTTCTCTTCAATCATCCTCTGAACCCCGCGTATCTGCCCCTCGATTCTCTTAAGAGAGACCAGCTGCTCTTCATGTGTAATAATCTGCCTCCTTCCGTCTTTTTTTTTCATATACCTCCTCTCTTCCTCTGTGAGTATTGTCAAAAGTTCT
>WFVK01000145.1 GCA_015491705.1 Nitrospirota bacterium
GCGCATGGCAGACAAGACATCCCCTGTCAAGGGCCTTGTGGCGTTTCTTCCGCTTAAAAGCCTCTTTGTCATGACAGGCAAGGCATTGTTTGCTGCCCACCTTTTGCTGCAGGAACTTATTATCCGATGCATGGGGATTATGGCACGCAACGCACTTGCCCTGCTTCAGAACCGTGTGTATGCTTGCCATATTTTCAACATCCTTTGCCATATCTGAATGGCAGGTGAAACAGAGCTCTTTCTCATTCCTTTTCACAAAGGATTTAACGGCGAGCCTGCCGTGGCGGAGGTGGCATGCCTCGCAGTCCCGTTTGGCCATCGGCGAATGAACGAACTTCTTCCCGAGATCCTTCAGATTCTCCTTGTGGCACTCCAGGCAGGGTTTGGGCGCAAAGCCCTTCACCCTTTTCATCTTTTTCTCCGGAACACACGCGGCAACAAGGGCGAATACAAAGAACAGGACAACGAGTCCCAGAAGATGTCTCCTGTAACTGATCATGTTTTTATCCGCCGGTCACTTTCTGAACATTCTCTCAAATGATTCAACTGCATCATTATGGATTTTTATTTGAGCGCCCTTTTTCAGCCTGTCAACATATCCGTCATAGAGCTCCCTGTATTTTTCCCCAAACACCCTCCTGCGCACGGCCTCCTTCACCCTGTCAAATTCATAGGCCTCTTTGCCGCTCTTTTTCCGGAGTCTGATAATTCTGTAAAAAGGCTTGATCTCCAGAACAGGGCTTATTTCGCCCGGTTTGAGCTTATCCATAATCTCTCTTGCAGGCCCGGGCAACTGGTGTCCGGCCACCCAGCCGATATTCCCGCCGTTGCTGGCCGCTTGATCGATTGACCTGTTTTTTGCCAGCCAGGAAAAATCCGCGCCGTTTTGCAGGCTCCTTAATGTATCCTCTGCCTCTTCCCTTGTTTTCAGCGTTATCTGCTGTATGTTGTAACGGACCGGCCTGAGAAAATCCTCCCTGTGGTCCAGATAATAGTCCTTCAGTTCCTTGTCGGAGATTTTTATATTGGGGGAGAGGACCTTCCTGATAAATGTATTGATGAGAACCTGATTCCTGTAGCGGGACACCATGCCCTTCAGGGGGGGCCTCTTCTCATAATGACGGCTGAGGGCTTCCATGTCCACCACTTTATTGTCGATCCAGTTATCGAGTATTTTTTCCGCCGGCTGCCTGAAATTCTGCGGAATCATGGCCAGAAATTCCCCGACCGTCAGGACGGAGCCCTCCACTTCAGCCACCGGCCTTTTATCCTTCAGCAGCTTCTCCCGCTCAGCGCCTTTAACCGATGGATCAATGGATGCAAGTATCTCCCTGTTGATTTTAAGGTTCGCCTTTTCACGGAGATATTTCAGATATTCATCGCTGCGGGCCGCTTCTCTCTGCCGCCTTATGGCCCGTTCTATATTTTTCCTGACCCGGGGCAGTTCATCATCCGGCGCCTCCTGCCTGTCCATGAGTTTCAGTATGTAATATTTCGGCCCGGATCGGGTGACCCCCGTGAATTCGCCGGGTTTCAGGCCGGAGACAGCCTCCGCCAAGGCGGGGCTCAGGGCGTTGCGCCTGAGTGTAACCGTGCCTTTGTTGGCCTTATGGGAATAAGCGGAGTATTTCCGGGCAAGCTCCATGAAATCGGCCCCCTCTTTCAGTTGTGTAAGTATTTTGCCCGCCTCTTCTTCACTGCCGACCTCGATTATACCGAGTGAAAGACGTTCATAATTCTTTTTGTAAAAATTTACAATATCCTCTTCACTGACTGTGACTTTCGAGGCGATCTCATCCTCGTAAAGCCTCTTCACCGATTCCCGCAGGATATATGCATCTATCTTCTTCTGTACGCCGGGATCCTCCTCCATGCCCATGCGCCTTGCTTCCTGGACAATCAGTCTTTCATCTATCAGCTTCTGGAGATATTCCGGTATATTCAGGTCCCCGGCGGATGAGAGATTCTCCCGGCGATGGGCTATATTCAGCGAATACTCCAGGTCGGCCCCGGTTATCGGCTCGCCGTCCACCACTGCCAGGACGTCTCTTCTCTGTGATATGGATGCGCACCCCGATAAGATCAGGGCGCATATAACGGCGCACAGTATGCAGCGCAACAGGCTGTCCGTTTTTTTCAGGTTCAGCGGGCTATGTATTTTCAGTATGGTCATCAATCATTGTTCAGCGCCATTGTTCCGTTCGCTTTTTTCTGCATCCTTTCAACCAGTTCCGACATCACCCTGTATGCCACTTTATCAACGGTTCTGATCCTCCCCCGGTCAAACACGACTATGCCGTCTTCCCCGGTCAACTGGTGAGTATTATACCACAATATCCTGTTGTTACGGGCGTCCAGCAATCTAACGGTAATAGCCGCGGCCGGCGGGTCGGACGCAGAATAGCGGTCCACGGTACCTACTATGATACCTTCCACATTCAGGGCCGAGGACAGGGCAGTTATATCTTCAAAGCCCAGTTCCCCCCTGCTCCTGATGCCCCGGGCCACTATCACTTCTCTGACATCACCGTATTCCACCGGTACAAACCCGCTGTTCTTCAGCATATCCACGAGCAACAGATACATGCTGATTATTCCTGCATTCCTGAAATTGCTGCGGTTCAGAAACGGCAGCACCGCCACCCTGAAGCCAGGGCCGCGGCGGGAGCGGGACGTGGTGAAAGAGACAAGCAGTCTGTCCACGGCCTCCGGGATAAGCCGCTGCACGGTTCTTATTTTGCCTGTTTCCAGTATCCCGGCAAAATCATCTCCTGTAACCGACGCATAGTCAGCCCAGACGACGGTGCCGTCGGCAGGGTCGATCAGTCTTGATACAAGGCCGATCCGCGGGTTCTCCCCGCCGGAAAATGAAACAACCGCGCCTGTCATGATGAATGCGGCGCCGGATATATCCTTTATCTCGCGGGCAAGTCCCGCCGGTACGTAGCCGGTATACCTGATCCTTTTCCGGCAGAGGAAGTCATAAATGGCATCCTCCCCCACAACTTCGTATCCCTTTTTTTCGAGGCGGCCGAGCAGCACGGGCATGGAGTCTTTCAGCGCGTCCGGGCTGTCTGTCAGATTGGCGAACGGGAACACCACGATTTTTTTAGCGGCCGCGGCCGGTGTTTCTTCTGTCGGCGGGACCTCCGGCAGCAGGGTAGCCTGCTTAACTCCCTTAAGTCCGGAACAGGATAAGAGGATAAAAAAAGATATAACCCAGATAAGAGATACTTTTTTCATCGGTAAATAAACCTTGCAGTGACATAAAAACACCGCCGGGGGGCGGGCTCTCCCGCCGGTTTATGCA
>WFVK01000146.1 GCA_015491705.1 Nitrospirota bacterium
ACAATGGAGATAGAGCTGATAGCGCCGATAGCGATGGAGAAGGAGCTGAGGTTTGCAGTAAGGGAAGGAGGCAGGACAGTAGGGGCCGGAGTGGTCACGGAGATAATAGAATAAAAAAACGTGAGGCGTGTCCGTGATTCGTGACCGTAACATGAAATAAAAAGCGGATATGGAAACGAAAAGAGGAAAATGAACGAAAAAGTAAGGATAAATCTGAGGGCATATGATCACAGGCTGCTTGATCAGTCGGTGAAAGAGATTGTCGAGACGGCAAAGAGAACAGGAGCGAAGATTTCAGGCCCAGTGCCGCTTCCGACCAAAATACACAAGGTTACGGTCCTCAGGTCCACGCATGTAGATAAAAAGTCGAGGGAACAGTTTGAGATAAGGACGCATAAGAGGCTGATCGATATACTTAATCCCACCCCGCAGACCGTTGACGCCCTTATGAAACTGGATCTCGCGGCAGGGGTGGATGTAGAGATAAAGCTATGAAAGGCATACTCGGTAAAAAGCTCGGAATGACACAGGTTTTTGAAGAAGACGGCCGCCTCGTAACGGTAACCGTGATCGAGGCAGGACCGGCAAGGGTCGTGCAGAAGAAGGAAAAGAGCAGGGACGGATATGATTCACTGCAGATAGGCTATGATGAAATCAGGAAAGAGAAGAATGTTACAAGGCCCATGAAGGGCCATTTCAGAAAGACATCGAGCCCTCCATACCGTTTCCTGAGAGAGATAAAGATGCAGGGCTTTGACGCCGGAGACAGTATAACCGTGGATATATTTTCAAAGGGCGAGAAGGTCTCCATTACGGGAAGGTCAAAGGGAAAAGGGTTTCAGGGGGTAATGAAGAGACATAATTATAAAGGTGGTCCCGGTTCTCACGGGTCCATGTTCAACAGGGCCCCCGGTTCCATCGGGCAGAGCGCCTATCCATCGAGGGTATGGAAAAACAAGGGCCTTCCGGGGCACATGGGCGACAGAAGGGTTACTGTAAGGGGAATTGAAATCGTTGATGTAAAAAAGGAACAGAATCTGATGCTTGTGAAAGGAGCGGTACCGGGCGCAAACGGCGGTTACCTGATAATCAGGTCCGACGCCCCGGTTGCTGCAGGAGAAAGCTGATGCCGCAGGTGGAAATTATAAACAGGGAAAACAAACCGGTAGGCAATACAGACCTGCCTGACGACATATTCGGAGTCAAGGTCAGAAAAGGCCTGCTTCACGAAGTGGTACGCAACCACCTTGCCAATAAAAGGCAGGGTACGGCCGCCACAAAGACAAGAGGCCTTGTCAGGGGGGGCGGCAGAAAGCCCTACAGGCAGAAGGGCACAGGCAGGGCAAGGGCCGGCAGCATAAGGTCGCCGTTATGGAAGGGAGGCGGCACGGTTTTCGGCCCACAGCCGCGGGATTATTCATATAAGCTGCCCAAGAAGGTAAAATGGCTGGCCCTGAGTTCAGCCCTGGCTGCCAAACTTGCCGGCGGTGATGTCACGGTTATAGATGACCTGACGGTCTCCGAGCCGAAGACGAGGCTCGTCCGGCAGATGATAGGGGAACTCGGATTCAGGGATAAGGTGCTGATGATAGTCCCTGAAAAAAACGAGATGCTCGAACTTGCTGCGCGCAATCTCCCGGGGGTCGGCGTTGCAAGGGTAAACGAACTCAATGCCTATCTGGTCCTCTCATATGAAAAACTGCTTATTTCAAAGGATGCCGTTGAACGGATGAAAGAGGTGTATCTGGGATGAAAACCGCTTATGAAGTCCTCAGGGGGCCGTTGCTGACCGAACGGGGAACGCTCCTGAAAGAAACCGATAACAAGGTCCTCTTCAGGGTGGCCAGGGAGGCCAACAAGATAGAGATAAAAAAGGCCGTTGAGGAAATTTTCAAGGTAAAGGTTGAACGCGTTGCAACAATGAACTGCAAAGGCAAAAGAAAGAGAATGGGAAGGCATGAAGGGAAAAGGCCCGACTGGAAAAAGGCGATAGTCACCCTCAAAGAGGGAGAAAAACTCGACTTCATCGAAGGTATGTAAATTATGGGTATAAGAAAATTCAAACCGACATCACCGGGTACGCGCTTCAGAAGCGGTTCGGATTTTTCCGAGATTACCACGGACAGGCCGTATAAACCGCTCCTGATGCCCATTAAAAAATCCGGTGGAAGGAACAACTCAGGGCGTATAACCGTGTGGCAGCGGGGCGGCGGACACAAGAGGGCGTACCGCATAATAGATTTCAAAAGGAACAAGCTTAATATCCCGTGTACGGTCGAGACAATAGAATACGACCCTAACAGGACCGCGCGGATAGCACTGCTGAAATACGCGGACGGCGAGAGGCGCTATATACTTGCGCCGCAGGGGATAAGCGTTGGTGATTCCCTTGTAGCCGGGCCGGGTTCGGAGATAAAGCCGGGCAACGCCCTTCCGGTGAAGGATGTCCCGCTAGGAACAATAATCCACAATATCGAGCTGAGACCGGGCCAGGGCGGCAAGCTCGCCAGGAGCGCCGGAACTTACGCTCAGCTCGTTGCAAAGGATGAAAAGCTCTGCCAGATCAAGCTCTCCTCTTCCGAGGTGAGGTTTGTGCCCTCCGGGTGCATGGCCACAATCGGCCAGGTAGGCAATGTTGATTATGAGAACATATCCGTGGGCAAGGCCGGCAGGAACCGCTGGCACGGCAAGAGGCCCCATGTAAGAGGTGTTGCCATGAATCCGGTGGATCATCCCCTCGGCGGCGGTGAAGGCAAGAGCTCCGGCGGCAGGCCACCTGTCTCGCCGTGGAGCCTGCCCGAAGGCAGAAAGACAAGAAAGAACAAGAAAACCGACAGGCTGATCGTCAGGCGGAGAAAAAAATAGGCTTAATTAAGATAAAGCAGGAGGAAAAGATTTGCCGAGATCTCTGAAAAAAGGACCGTATGTAGACCCCAAGCTTATGAAAAAGATTCAGGGGATGAACGAGAGAAACGAGAGGAACGTCATCAAGACGTGGTCAAGGAGGTCTACAATCGTACCGGAGTTTATCGGCCATACCCTTGCAGTGCATAACGGCAGAAAATTCATCCCTGTTTATGTTACGGAAAACATGGTGGGCCATAAACTCGGAGAATTTTCACCGACAAGGACCTTCAGGGGTCATTCAGGTGACAGGAAGGAAAAAGGCAGATAACCTTAATATATGCCGCATGAACGCGGCGGTAAATATTGCAGATCAACTTGCAGGGATAATAACGAGGTAATCAACCGTGGAATCAAAGGCAGTATTGAGATATGCAAGAATAGCGCCGAGGAAGGTGAGAAGGGTGGCGAAGCTGATCAAGGGGCGGAGGGCCGGTGACGCCATTATAAGTCTCGGCTTTCTCCCGCATAAGGGCGGCAGGCTCCTGGCAAAGGTCCTGAAATCCGCCATGGCGAATGCAGAGCAGAAGAAAGTTGCAGACCCTGAATCGATGAAGGTGGCGAAGGTCCTCATTGACCAGGGACCGACAATGAAAAGGATGATGCCGCGCGCCATGGGCAGGGCGGACATGATCAGGAAGAGAACGAGTCATATCACCCTGGTTTTAGAGGAATAAATAAAAAACGGAGGATAGATTTTGGGGCAGAAGACACATCCGATAGGCATCAGGCTCGGAATTACGAGAACATGGGATTCCAAATGGTTTGCCCAAAAGAATTACAAGGAACTGCTTTATGAGGATCTGGCCATTCAGAGATACATAAAGGCAAATCTCTTTCACGCAGGTGTGCCCAAGATTGAAATCGAAAGGACCGGCAGGAAAATCAGGGCGACCATACACACCGCCCGCCCCGGCATAATCATCGGGAAAAAGGGGGTCGAGGTGGAGAAGCTGAAAAAAGAACTTGAAAAGATAACAGGCAAGGATATGTCGATAGATATCAAGGAAATCAGGAAACCCGAGCTGGATGCGATCCTCGTTGCGGAAAACATCGCCCTTCAACTGGAGAAGAGGATAGCATTCAGGAGGGCCATGAAAAAGGCGGTTGCCTCAGCCCTTCGTTTCGGTGCCCTCGGTATCAAGGTGGCGTGTTCCGGACGGCTTGCAGGCGCGGAGATAGCAAGGTCGGAATGGTACAGGGAGGGGAGGGTCCCACTGCATACATTCAGGTCAGATATTGACTACGGACTTGCGGAGGCGAAAACCACCTACGGCAGGATCGGTGTGAAGGTCTGGATATACAAGGGAGATATTCTGCAGCAGCCGGCGGTTCAGCCGGCCGGTGGCGAATCGCCATAGACAGGTTGATGTTTATGACAATAATGACCGGATGATCAGGTTGAACGCATAACGCCCGGAGATATCCAGGGAAGACGGCATCCGGTTCAAGGAGAAGAGTTGTTATGTTAATGCCCAAAAAGGTTAAATTCAGAAAAATGATGAAGGGCCGCATGACAGGCAAGGCCTACAGGGGCTCTGAAGTCTCGTTCGGTGAATACGGGCTTAAGGCCACGGAGCCGGGCTGGGTATCGAACCGCCAGATTGAGGCGGCGAGGATTGCAATAACAAGGCATGTAAAAAGGGGATGCAAGGTATGGATACGGATTTTCCCCGACAAGCCGCTGACCAAGAAGCCTGCCGAGACAAGAATGGGCAAGGGCAAAGGCTCCCCGGAATCATGGGTGGCTGTTGTAAAACCGGGCAGGCTGCTTTACGAGATGGCCGGCGTCAATGAAGATGTTGCAAGGGAGGCCCTGAGGCTGGCTTCACATAAACTGTCAGTGGCAACCAAATTTGTTAAGAGGATGGGATTAAAATGAAGGCTTCCGAATTAAGGACAAAGACCATTGAGGAACTGCGTCAGCAGGAGATGGATCTCAGAAAGGAGCTTTTTAACCTGAATTTCCAGAAGGTGACGGGTGAGATTGAAAATCCCATGAGGATCAGGCACGTCAGAAAAGATATTGCGCGGGTGCTGACGGTTATCAATGAAAAAGTGAAAGGTGCAAGCAAAAACTGAAGCGCCCGGAAACTGATACTTATTTTAAATCAAGGCGGGAAAAGTAAATGCCAAAAAAGGTTTATACAGGCGAAGTAGTAAGCGACAAAATGGACAAGACGGTGGTTGTGGCGGTTACGAGGCTGACACAGCACCCTGTCTACAGGAAGACCATAAAAAAGGTCGCGAGATTCAAGGCGCATGACGAGGAAAACACGTGCAGGAAGGGTGACAGGGTCTCAATAATCGAGGCAAGACCTTTAAGCAAAGACAAGAGATGGAAGATTCTCAATATAGTTAGAAGAGGGAGCGAATGATTCAACAGGAAAGTGTTCTGGAAGTCGCTGATAATTCCGGCGCCAAAAAGGTCCAGTGCATAAATGTACTCGGCGGATTTCGCAGGCGCTACGCCCGCATAGGTGACCGTATAGTAGTCAGTGTAAAGGAAGCCGACCCTCACGGTACAATAAAAAAGGGCACGGTGGCGAAGGCCGTGGTTGTGAGGACCAAGAAGGCCCTGCGGAGACCGGACGGCTCATATATAAGATTCGATCAGAACGCAGCGGTTATTATAAATGCAGAGGGAGATCCTGTTGGGACGAGGATATTCGGGCCGGTGGCAAGGGAACTGAGATGGAAGGAATTCATGAAGATTATCTCACTGGCGCCGGAGGTTATTTAGGATTCAATCGGGATTTAACTGCACAGGCCTTTAACGCCGCATAACCGGGGGGTCCTGCTGTCGGATAATCTGATTTCAGGTGCGACAACGGAATTCATCTGCGGGACTGAATAACCGGTTGAGATGTGAAAGAATCCCGGCCGGTGAGAGAAAGTCTGCGGCCGGCCAATTAATAAAGGAGTAAAAGTGGGTTTGGGAATAAAGAAAAACGATACGGTAATTGTTATCTCCGGTGACGAGAAGGGGAAAAAGGGCAGGGTGCTCAGTGTGCTTGCAAAAGAAAACAGGCTTCTCATCGAGGGCCTGAATATTATAAAAAGGCACATGAAGCCCAACAAAAAATATACGCAGGGCGGGATTATAGAGAAAGAGGCGCCTGTTCACAGGTCCAATGTCATGCTCGTATGTCCGAAATGCGACAAGCCGACAAGGATAGGACACAATATCCTGGAGAATGAAAAGAAAATCAGGCGGTGCAAACAGTGCGGGGAGGTTATTGAATAATCAAAATGGTCAGATTAAAGGAAAAATACATGAATGAAGTCGTGCCGGCCCTCATGAAGGAATTCTCCTACAAAAGTATCATGCAGGTCCCGAGGCTCAAGAGCATTGTCCTTAATGTCGGCATGGGAGAGGCCATACAGGATATCAAGCCCCTTGAATCCGCAGCGCGTGAACTGGCGGTCATATCAGGCCAGGCGGCTGTTATTACAAGGGCGAAGAAATCCATTGCCGCATTCAAACTGCGTGAGGGAGTGCCTGTAGGGTGCAAGGTCACCCTCAGAGGTGACAGGATGTACACCTTCCTTGACAAATTCATAAGCCTTGCGCTGCCGAGGATCAGGGACTTCAGGGGCATCTCCGGAAAGTCCTTTGACGGCAGGGGCAATTATGCCTTTGGAGTCAGGGAGCAGATAATATTTCCTGAAATTAATTACGACAAGATAGCCGGCATACACGGAATGGATATAATCATTGTAACATCAGCCAAAACAGACAGAGAAGGCAAGGCCCTGCTCAAGGGCCTCGGAATGCCTTTCAGAAATTAAAAAACAGCAAAGGGAATATTTAATGGCGAAAAAGTCTCTCATTGCAAAACAGAAAAGACCGCCCAAGTTCAAGGTCAGGGCCTATCACAGATGCGGCCTGTGCGGCAGGCCGAGGGGTTACCTGAGAAAATTCGGGATGTGCAGGATATGTTTCAGGACACTCGCGCTGAGGGGCCTGATCCCGGGTGTGACAAAATCCAGTTGGTAGAGGTATACAATTATGATGACTGATCCGGTTGCGGATATGCTTACAAGAATCAGGAATGCCAACATGGCCAGACTTGAAAAAGTCGATATACCGGCATCCAGACTGAAGATCGAGATAGTAAAGATACTTAAAGAAAAGGGTTTTATAAAGAGCTTCAAGGTATTAAGGGACAGAAAACAGGGTATCATAAGGATTACCATGAAGTACCTGCCCGGTAATGAAAAGGCCATAACAGGGCTCAAAAAGATAAGCAAACCCGGAAGAAGGGTTTATGCGGATAAAACAGAGATTCCCCGTGTAATGGGAGGATACGGCATAGCCGTTCTGTCGACATCAAAGGGGATACTGAGCGACGAGGTCTGCAGGCGTGAAGGCATCGGAGGCGAGATTCTGTGCAATATCTGGTAGTGCAGAACTTCTTGAATTACATTTACACACTGATCTGGAGATAACATGTCAAGAGTAGGTAAACAACCCATAGGTCTGCCGGACGGGGTGGACGTTAAAATTCAGGATAACCTTATCCATGTAAAGGGGCCTAAAGGCGAGCACAAATGGACCGTGCCGGAGGGCATGAAGGTATCCGTACAGGACAGGACCGTTATCGTGGAGCGTCCCTCTGATACAAAGCATTTCAGGTCACTTCACGGTACCACAAGGAGCATCATCGCCAACATGGTTACCGGGACCAGCAAGGGGTTCCCGAGGGTGCTCGAGATTAACGGCGTGGGATACAGGGCACAGGTGCAGGGGCGGAAGATAACCTTTACACTGGGCTATTCCCATCCTGTAGAGTTCAATCTGCCGGAGGGTGTGACCGCGGAGGTGGACAAAAAACAGACCCGCCTGACCCTCGACGGCATAGACAAGCGTCTGGTGGGGCAGGTTGCGGCGGACATACGCGCCCTCAGACCGCCCAGTGTATACAAGGGCAAGGGGATCAGGTACGCGGATGAAAGAATAAAGCTTAAAGCAGGCAAGGCAGGTAAGTAGCCGCCTGAATTAAAAAAACAGTTTTTGAGGTGAAAGACTTGAAATCAAAGAGAGCAAGGGCGAGAAAAGCCAGACACTTCAGGGTCAGAAAGAAGGTCTCAGGCACGCCCGACAAGCCCAGGCTGAACGTATTCAGAAGCCTTAAACACATATACGCCCAGATAATCGATGATATATCAGGACATACAATAGCCGCCGCGTCAAGCCTGGACAAGGAGATCAGGGAAAAGCTCGGCTCCGGAGGCAATATCGAGGCTGCAAAGGCCGTAGGTGTGCTGATTGCCGGCAGGGCCGCTGATAAAGGCATAAAAAAGGTTGTCTTCGACAGAGGCGGATACCTCTATCACGGCAGGGTCAAGGCCCTGGCTGATGCAGCACGGGAAGGCGGGCTTGAATTTTAAGTTCAAAGGGAGGCATAGTGGGTAGAATCGACTCTGAGAGTCTCGGCACGTTAAAAGACAAGGTTATATATATAAACAGGGTTGCCAAGGTCGTAAAGGGCGGGAGGCGTTTTTCTTTCAGCGCGCTTGTGGTCGTGGGCGATGAAAGCGGATGCATCGGCTTTGGCAAGGGAAAGGCGGCAGAGGTCCCCGAGGCCATCAGAAAGGCCGTTGAGCAGGCAAAGAGATCACTCGTAAAGGTGCCCGTCAGGGACGGCACCATTCCGCACAGGATAAACGGCGAGTACGGAGCGGGTAAAGTAGTGATGCTTCCCGCCAGGCCGGGAACAGGCCTCATAGCAGGCGGTCCTGTCAGGGCGATTATGGAAGTGGCGGGGATACGCAATATCGTGGCCAAATCACTGGGCAGCCGCAATCCCTTCAACACGGTAAGGGCCACCCTGGACGGCCTTCTGAAACTCAAAGACCCTGAAAGCGTCCAGAGAAGAACCGGTAAAACCGAAGAAGAAAAACAGGGGTGATTCCGATGAAAACACTGAAGGTAACATTAAAGCGAAGCCTCATCGGCAGGCCGGAAAAACACAGGAGAATCATTCGCTCTCTGGGACTGAGGAAAATCAACCGGAGCGTTATTCACAAAGATACGCCTTCCATACGGGGGATGATACAGAAGACAGCCCATCTGGTCGAAGTCAGCGAGGCGGCGGAGGAATAAATGAGACTATCTGAACTTGCACCAACTCCGGGAAGCAGGAAAAAGAGGAAGAGAGTGGGCAGGGGGCCCGGCTCGGGCCACGGCAAGACATCGTGCAGGGGGCACAAGGGACAGAATTCAAGAAGCGGCGGCGGCGTTAAACCCGGTTTTGAAGGCGGGCAGATGCCGTTGCAGCGCAGGCTTCCCAAGAGGGGTTTTACAAACATCTTCAGGAAAAAATACGCGATTGTAAATGTCGGTACCCTCGACAAGCTCGGTGAGGCTGAAATTACCCCGGAGTATCTCCTGAATGAAGGAATAGTCAAGAAACTTCATGACGGGATAAAGATACTGGGCAAAGGGGACATCTCACGGCCGGTCACGGTCAAGGCCCATGCCTTCAGCGCCTCTGCAAAAGAAAAGATAACGCAGGCACAGGGAAGCGCAGAGATTATTTGAGAATCCAAAATTCAAAAAAATTGTTTAACTCTTAAACGCTGTATCTGAAATTTTCTTATCGTGGGTATTATCAACAGCTTCCAGAACGTTTTTCGCATAGCAGAGCTTAAAAGCAGGATAATCTTCACGCTCGCCCTGCTGGCGGTTTACAGGGTGGGCGCGCATATCCCGACCCCGGGCATCAACGGCGAGGAACTGAGCAAGTTTCTCATGGAAAGGGGCGGGGCCCTCATGGGATTCTTTGACATGTTCTCGGGCGGCGCCCTGTCGAGGGCCACTATCTTTGCACTGGGCATAATGCCCTACATAAGTGCATCCATTATCCTGCAACTGCTCACGGTGGTTATCCCCTCGCTCGGCAAGCTTGCAAAAGAGGGTGAAGCAGGAAGAAAAAAAATCACCCAGTATACCCGCTACGGCACGGTACTGATAAGCATCGTCCAGTCCATCGGCATAGCCGTTGGGATCGAAAGCATGAACCAGGGGGCATTTGTCCAGAACCCGGGCTGGCCGTTCAGGCTCATGACCATGATTACCATGACCTCGGGCACTGCATTTATAATGTGGCTCGGCGAACAGATCACCGAGCGGGGGATAGGCAACGGCATCTCCCTTATAATTTTCGCGGGCATAGTGGCGAGGTTCCCGAATGCGGTTATCGGATCCGTATCACTTCTGAGGGCAGGGGAGATGCATATCCTGGTGCTGCTCTTCGTGGTGGTCATCATGATAGCGGTCATAGCCGTTATTGTCTATGTGGAGCGGGGGCAGAGGAAGATTCCCATACAGTACGCCAAGCGCGTGGTCGGAAGAAAGGTATACGGCGGCCAGAGCACACACCTGCCGCTGAAGGTGAACACCGCAGGCGTTATTCCGCCGATATTTGCATCATCCATAATAATGTTTCCCGCAACAATAGCAGGCTTTATCTCGGTGCCGTGGGTGCAGTCCCTGTCGAGGCAGCTTGCCCCCGGTACCACGTTTTATACGATACTTTATGTGAGCATGATCTTTTTCTTCTGCTATTTTTATACGTCTATCATCTTCAATCCCGTGGACATCGCGGACAACCTGAAAAAATACGGGGGGTTTATTCCGGGTGTGAGGCCCGGTCAGAAAACCTCTGACTACATATACCGTGTTCTTGCAAGGATCACGTTCGGTGGCGCGGTCTACCTGTCGCTGGTATGCGTACTGCCGCAATTTTTTATAAAATATTTCAAGGTGCCCTTTTATTTTGGAGGGACATCCATACTTATAGTTGTAGGCGTTGCGCTGGATACGATTTCACAGATGGAATCCCACCTGGTGACGCGCTCGTATGATGGATTCCTGAAAAAAGGCAGGGTCAGGGGCAGGAGACACTGAGCGTCGCGGTATTTTTATGCCAATGTGAATTTCATGCATCTGTAAGGCGAATGCGGATCTGATATATTGATAGTTCTGAAATCTGAAGATGAAATAAGCAGGATGGCAGAGGCATGCCGGATCGTAGCCGAGGTGCTGGAAGGAATAAAAAGGATGGTGGCGCCCGGCGTGACGACAAAAGAGCTCGATGAATTTGCAGAATCGTTTATTCATTCGAAAGGGGCAAGGCCGGCCTTCAAGGGATACAGGGGCTATCCCGCGAGTGTATGTACATCCGTGAATGAACAGGTCGTCCACGGCATACCTTCCCCGGCCAGACTGAGGGAAGGCGATATAATCAGCCTTGATATAGGGGTGTATTACAGGGGATTCTATGGAGACGCTGCCGTAACATTGCCGGTGGGCAGGATAAACGGCCCCGCGGAAAAGCTGCTTGCAGTAACCGAAAAGGCGCTGGAGGCCGGGATAGACAAGGCGGTGCCCGGCAACAGGCTCCATGACATATCATCGGCCATACAGACCTGCGCTGAGGCAGAGGGCTTTTCAGTGGTGAGGAATTTTGTGGGCCACGGTATCGGAAGAGATCTTCACGAGGAGCCCCAGATTCCCAATTTCGGCAGGGCCGGAGAGGGCCCGAGGCTCATGGAAGGGATGACGCTTGCGATTGAGCCCATGGTCAACGCGGGCGGGTGGGAAGTCGTGATATTAAACGACGGCTGGACAGCGGTGACAAAAGACGGGAGCCTGTCGGCACATTTCGAGCATACAGTGGCCATTACAAAAAAGGGTCACGATATCTTGACTAAATTATAGCGAATAATTATAATTATTAGTTCTGAAAAAAATGCCTAAAGAAGATGCCATAGAGGTTCAGGGAACCATTATCGAAAACCTGCCCAATGCAATGTTCCGGGTGGAGCTTGAAAACAAGCAGAGGATACTGGCATACGTCTCCGGCAAGATGCGGATGCATTTTATAAAGATACTGCCCGGCGATAAAGTGACAGTGGAGCTTTCGCCCTATGATCTTACAAAGGGCAGAATAACATACAGGTTCAAATGAGGTAGACATGAAAGTGCGTTCATCAGTAAAGCCCATATGCGCAAAGTGCAAGGTAATCAAAAGGGAAGGCGTCGTAAGGGTGATATGCAGCAACCCGAAACACAAACAAAGACAGGGATAAGAGAGGATATAGCAAGGTGAGAATAGCAGGAGTGGATTTACCGAAACATGAGAGGGTGGAGATAAGCCTGACGAGGATTTTCGGCATCGGGAGAACCACATCCCGCAGGATATTGCAGGAGACGGGCGTGGATCCCAACAAGAAAACCAGGGATCTTACCGATGAAGAAGGCGTCAAACTAAGGACCGTCATAGAGAGGGACTGCAAGGTTGAAGGAGACCTCAGGCGTGAAATAGCGATGAACATAAAGAGGCTCCAGGATATCGGCAGTTACAGGGGGCTGAGGCACAGGGCAAGACTGCCCGTGCGCGGACAGAGGACCAGCACCAACGCCCGCACCCGCAAGGGACCCAAGAAGGCTATAGGCGGCATGAAGAAGAGAGGTGTTTAATTAATGGCTCAGAAGAGAAAGAAAAGCGGTAAAAAGGAAAAAAAGACGGTGCATTCCGGCGATGCATATATACAGGCGACATTCAACAATACCATTATTACCATCACCGACCAGAACGGCAATGTCATCACCTGGTCTTCGGCCGGTGCCCATGGATTCAAGGGTTCAAGAAAGGGTACTCCCTATGCGGCCCAGATAGCGGCGGACAATGCAGCCAGGAAGGCGATGGGTTTTGGAATGAGGCACATAAACGTATATGTAAAGGGTCCCGGCGCGGGCAGAGAGTCGGCCATAAGGGCCCTGCAGTCCGCAGGCCTTGAAATAAGCCTTATCAAGGATGTAACTCCTGTTCCCCACAACGGCACGAAACCACCGAAAAGGAGAAGAGTATAGTGGCAAGATACAGAGATGCGCTGTGCAGGTTATGCAGGAGAGAGAGCGAAAAGCTGTTTCTGAAAGGAGACAGATGCTATACGGACAAGTGCGCCGTCGAAAGAAGAAAATACGCGCCGGGCCAGCACGGCCAGAGAAGAAGGAAGCTCTCTGACTATGCACTGCAGCTCAGGGAAAAACAGAAGGCAAAAGAGACCTACGGCCTGCTCGAGAAACAGTTCAAGAAGTATTTCTATATGGCTGAGAGGAAGAAAGGCGTTACGGGAAGCAATCTGCTGCAGTTGCTGGAGCGCAGGCTGGATAACATAGTCTACAGACTTGGTTTTGCGGCAAACCGCAGGCAGGCGAGGCAGCTCGTGTTGCACGGTCACTTTACGGTGAATGACAGGCGGGTCAATATCCCTTCTTATCTCGTTCGTGCCGGTGACACCATAGCCCTGAAGGAATCGAGCAGAAAGCTGAATGTCATAGAGGAGAATATCTCCAAGATAGAGCACAGGGGGATGCCCGGGTGGCTGGAAATGGATACGGGCAATCTCAGGGGCAGGATACGGAATTATCCATCGAGGGATGAAATCGAGCTGCCTGTGCAGGAGCAGTTGATCGTCGAGTTATACTCGAAATAAAATACAGGCAATTGGTTAAACGGATTGCGGAAACATGTCCGTGCAATCAGTATAATGAAATATTATACAAGGAGGCTTAATGGATCTCAGAAAAAAAGGCTTTCAACTACCTGAAAATATCAGTTTCGATTCGGAGAGCCTTACAGATACATACGGCAAACTTTCAGCAGAGGCATTTGAAAGGGGGTTTGCCGTAACCATAGGAAACGCGCTGAGGAGAATCCTGCTGTCGTCCATAGAGGGGGCTGCGGTGACTTCCATAAGAATCCCGGGGGTACTTCATGAATTCTCCACGCTGCCGGGTGTAAAAGAAGACATAGTGGATATTGTACTGAATGTAAAGCAACTGCGTTTCAAGATGCATACCGATACACCGCAGACGGTCACGGTCAGCATGCAGGGCCCCGGAGAGCTCAAAGGCGGGGATATAAAAGGCGCTCATATCGAGGTTCTCAATGCCGACCAGCACATAGCAACGCTGGAGAAAGACGTTGATTTCACCATGGAACTGAATATAGCAAAGGGCAAGGGCTATGTCACCGCGGATGCCAACAAGAAAGCCGATGAACCGATCGATACAATAGAAATAGATTCAATCTTCACACCTGTCAGGAAGGTCAATTTCTGGGTGGAGAGGGCCAGGGTAGGCCGCTCCACGGATTATGACAGGCTTGTCATGGAAATATGGACGGACGGGAGCGTTACTCCACAGGCGGCTGTAACAGAGGCGGCCGGCATACTGAATGAACATCTGTCCCTTTTTTCCTTCAATGGCGGAGAGACACCCGTGACTGAAGAGGAAGAAACGGCAGAGCCGCCCGAGACTGTTGCCGATGAGGCTCCTGCCGAGGAGGAAGCCGTTGACGCTCCTGATGAGGCTTCCGATGATGCGCCTGCCGAGGAAGTTGAACAC
>WFVK01000147.1 GCA_015491705.1 Nitrospirota bacterium
AATATATAGGATTCCCGTCTTCCCTGTTTAGAGTTAACGGACGACTGCTCCATGCAAACCCAAATACAGAAGGACATTCATTTGCAACAAAACTATCGAGACCCGGCAGGTCTCTTCCGCATGCCTCCGGATTTTCCCAGTATGATTTAGGATACCATGCGCCTGTAGCTTTGATATTCACTGGGACACTCACTTCTTCTAACAGGATGTCATCATAATAAAGTTTCCCGGTTCTTTCTCCTGCAGAGGTGCTTGCAGCTGTAGCTTTTGCCCAGCCAGATTCAGAGCAGAGAGCAATGGGGTCTTGATATATTTCTAAAGAACACTCATATTGATCTTCTACAGACTCGTCAATAACAAATTGAAGTGATTCTGCTTCAAGCCGGCCAGGGATGATGATCAGGAAAGAGGCAGTCAACGATATGATAATTGCTTGTATTTTCTTCATCTCATGTCCCCTTTTCTTTTTTCTGCATAGATGATAAGAATTTGCTTTGGTATGTTAAAATCATAACTCAAAAAACCGGAATAATCCAGCAGTTTTTTTTAATTTTGCCGGCTATGAATCATTTCTTCCGGGCGCAACCTGCAGTGAATTTACAGCATGGTTTGGCAATTTTACAGGTTATTTTATTTTCAAGGTTTTAATAAACCGTGGCAAAAAGAAAATATATCGGAAAACAGGGAAGTAAAAGAAGATCTTCAAAAAATCAACTCTCAACTATATGCATAAATAAAGACTGTAAAGGGTTTGAGGCCTGTCCCGGATTTCAGTGCAAATAAAAAACAGTCAAAACCGGAAACACTCCCTGCCCAATCAAAAACATCATGAGAAAAGTTTGCCTATGCTATAATTTTCACAAACTCAATGAACCCTGATAAAAAGACAAAGATAATTTTTTCTGTCGGCGGTGGAAAAGGAGGTGTCGGGAAAAGCATTTTTTCCGTTGCCTTCGGTACCGTGCTTGCCGGAGAAGGTCATAATGTCGCTCTTGTAGACCTCGATCTCGGCACTGCCAACCTGCACACCTATCTCGGCATAATCAAAAAGACGCCGACCATTGCTGATTTTATACTAAAGAAGACCCCCTCGCTTAAGGATATACTGCTTGAGACATCCCGGAAAAACCTGAGGATTATAAGCGGAGCCGAATTTGTGCCGGGTATGGCAAATCCCGCCCACTGGATGAAACTGAAGATAATGAGACACATAAAGGCCCTGCCGGCGGATTTAATTATCATCGATCTCGGGGCAGGCGTTCACTTCAATACCCTGGATTTCTTCGGCGTGTCCGACAGGGGCATTGTAATCACTGCGCCTGAACCGGGAGCTGTAATTAATGCCTACAGCTTTATAAAAGGCGCCCTCTTCAAAAGCTTCATAATGTCTTCAGGAAACATCCCGTGCTCGGGCCTGTTATCGATTCTGAAACGAAAAAAACAGCAGAGGAAAAGAGATTTACTCTTGAGGGGCTTGCCGGGCAAATTAAAAACATTTCACCCGACATGCTCCCACTGATTCAGGAGATAGAAAAAGAATTCTGTCCGGCCCTGATTATAAACAGAGTGCCTGAAGCACAGAAACATTTACTTGTAAAGAATCTCATCTCCCTTTGTGTTAAAAAACTCGGCGTCAACATTGAATATATTGGAAACCTCCCTGATATCCCGCTAATCACTCACTACCTGTTGAATATCCCTGATTTCCTTTATTCCCGCAACGGGAGACCCTATCTTGATTCTGTCCGGATGATTGCCGGCAAACTTGCCGGAGCCGCTGAAACAACAACCCCGGAGCACGGGACAAAAACCGAGTTCACTGATGAAGAAGTAGAAGAGATCGTCCATTTTATGGAAGGGCTTGACAACACTGTCTTCAGCGGCACAAACAGGGATACGTGGAGACTCAGGATGTATTTCAAACCCTCGGAAGTGGTGAATTTTCTTATAAACCGCGGGGTGACACATAAGGCATTCTACAGGCAGTGACAAACACTGCCGATGCAGTCAGAAATTCAGGTAAGCGTTCAGACATCAGCTTTCAGCGGTCAGCTCTCAGCTTTAAAAAAATAATCAGCACTCAAGGGAGGCTATAAGCATAGATAATTCTGAAACTTTAGAGTTTTTTTGTTGATAATATTATTTGCTGACCGCTGATAGCTGAACGCTTAGGAATTATGCAATGCTGCCGCTACCCTGTTCATCCACATCATGTTCCGGTTCCCTGCTTGACTCAGCAGAATCACGTCCGGTTTCATCTGTCTTGAACCCTGAGGTGGAGTTTTTCAGTTCTTCCGCTATACGGGTCAGGTTGTTGACCTCGTTCAGGACTTCCTCGGACATCTTTTCAACTTCATTTGATATGATCGCTGTCTGTTCAATGTTGCTTGATACCTCGCCGGCCGCTGATGACTGCTCGTCAACCGCGGTGGCTATATGGGTCACCTCGTCGCGGACCTTCTGGACGGACTCTACGATCGAATGCAGTGAATCGCCAAGATTTTTGATATAATCCGTTGCCTTTGTCACTTCCACCGAGGATGCTTCCATGGATTTGGTTGTCTGCTCCGACTCTTTCTGTACCATGCTGATTTTTTCCGAAATATCCGCTGTGGCCTTTATGGTATTTTCCGCAAGTTTCCTCACCTCGTCGGCGACAACCGCGAAACCCCTTCCCTGCTCCCCCGCCCTTGCCGCCTCGATGGCTGCATTGAGCGCAAGCAGATTGGTCTGGTCGGCTATGCCGTTTATGACCGTCACTATCTCACCTATCTCCGATACGCTCCTGTTGAGTTTTTCTATCTCTGTGGCAAGCCCGACCGTGGATGTGTAAACCTGGTCTATTGTCTCCACGGCTCCGTCCGCCACTTCCCTGCCCTTACCCGCTGTCTCAATTGCGGTGGAAGAGGATTCAGCCGCCATGGCGGCATTCTGCGCTATTTCGGTGATTGTCTGGCTCATCTCTTCCGTGGCGGTGGCTGCCTGAGTTGTCTGATTATGCTGGTTACGGGCCCCCTCCGCCGTATTTTTCGCCATCTCCCTTAAGACGTCCACAGTGGATACAACCTTGCCGGATGATGCGAGAATGCCGTTTACTATATTACGGAAGGATACGATCATTTTGTTGAAATTGCGGGCGATATCGCCTATCTCGTTGTTTTTCCCGTAGTTAACATTCACCCGCAGGTCACCCTCACCCACGGCTATCATCTCGCGGGAGATATGGTGAAGGGGCCTTAATACACCCCTGAAGACAGCCAGAGCGGCAAAGACCATCGCAATAATCGTGATTGAGGCTGCAACTATTATAAAGTAGCCTATATTCCTCTGCAGCGATATTCGTTCTTTGCGAATGTCGGCCAGCCTTGACTGGTAGTAATTTGAAATGCCGCCTACCAGCGGCTCTATTGCATTTGCATAGGACTGGAATTCATCGAAATAAATCTCTTTCTTCAGTTCAATGTC
Organism: Nitrospirota bacterium; assembly: GCA_015491705.1. Taxonomy (GTDB): domain Bacteria; phylum Nitrospirota; class Thermodesulfovibrionia; order UBA6902; family UBA6902; genus JAADFS01. The sequence goes on from WFVK01000147.1 coordinate 3,466, forward strand.
CCCTGTTTTGACAAGCCTTGCCGCGCTCCGGAAAAGGGCCTCGGTGTTTTGGGAGAACTCCTCAATCATTTTCTTGTTCTCATCGCTCATGGACTTTATGGTCTTATGCTTTTCAAACCACTTTCCGAGGAGGCTTTCCCTATAGTCAAGGTTGCCCTCAAAAGGCCACTCGTCAAAAACATGGTCGCTTATATCGGCCGTCCAGGCGATAAGCTCGAAGTATCCCCTGTTGAGGTGGTCGTTTACCTCTATCAGGTGCATTTCTTTCTTGCCAAGGTCTTCGAGTTTAAACAGAACGAGGGCAAAACTCACGACGATGACGGCGCTCAGGGATATGATTCCCGTTACACCTATGCCCACGCTTTTTCTCAGGGTCATGTTTTCACTCCTTCTGTCCCCCTCCACCGGGATAGTGTCGGGGGAAGGGATATTTATGGTACATTTACACTGAAGGAGACTTTAGCCAGGGATTTCCCCGGCCTTTTTACATTTACACGAATATCCCATCGGCCGGACATCGAAAGGTTAACCATTGCCCTGTATATTCCACCCTTGAATTTTGCCCTTGTCTTGTAGATCATCGTGGGCATGTTTTTCATCGGGGGCATGCTGTAGTCAACCTTGATCCTTGCCTTTGTCACGGGCTTGCCTTCAGAGTCGGTCAGAATAATATTCAGGTTGTTTTTACCCTTTGCAGGCGGGTCGTTGTCCATCAGGATCTTGACCTGTAGGCCGTCCACCTCTTTGACTATCTCGTACTGCGCTGCATACAAGGTCCCGGCCAGGAAAATCGCCACGGATAAAATGATCAGCAATGCCTTTTTCATGACATTCCCCCCCTTAATTACTTTTTTGTAGTTTCTTATCGGCTGTCCAGCGGGAAACTTTAGCAACTTGCCCTTGGTCTTTGCCCCCTGCTCGCATTCACCGCGGCTGGGGAGTCTCGGATGGTGTAGAGATGCCGGGGTCTTTTTCTGTACCGATGGGGGATGAGGCCATATCTCTTTCTGGTTGTTGAGTGACTTTGAACAGTGATACGGACCTGAACAGATCAGATGCAAACCTTGCCACATCTTCGGCAATATCCCTGATCCCTTTTGTAAACTGCTCGGAAGATTTGGCCACAGAAGCGATATTCTCCATGGTTGCGGATATCTGCTCCGAGGCCGCTGACTGCTCTTCTGCGGCTGTGGCTATACGTCTTACCATGTCCATGCTTTTTTCGGAGGCCTCCACAATCTGAACAAGCGCAGATTTCGCCTGCTCGGCCAGCGCTACCCCCATTTCCACTTCCTTTATTCCAGCCTCCATGCCCTTGACGGATATTGCGGTGTTGTCCTGTGTTTTCTTTATCATCCCCGCAATCTCCTTTGTAGACTTGCTCGTACGCTCCGCGAGCTTTTTGACTTCATCGGCGACAACCGCGAACCCTCTTCCCTGCTCCCCCGCCCTTGCCGCCTCGATTGCCGCGTTGAGTGCCAGAAGGTTTGTCTGTTCTGCAATATCGTCTATCACACCGATTATATTGCCTATCTCGTTACTGTTGTTGCTGAGATCATTTATTGCGGAAGCCAGTCCGCTCACTGTATCGGATATCTTCATCATGCCTGCCACGGTCTGTTCAACGATCTTTTCACCCTCTCTCGCGATATTGCCGGCATTCTTTGATGCCTCTGACGCATCCGTGGCATTCTTCGCTATCTCTATAACCGTCTGCGACATCTCGGTAATGGCTGTGGCGGCCTGTTCCGTCTGGTTGGTTTGATCACTGATGCCCCTGTTCAAATCCTCTGCCGCCTTTAGCTGTTTATCCGATGAGCCTTTCATGGCATGCGTCCCTGCTATTATGTTCTTGATCATGCTGCTCAGGTTCAGTACCATATTGTTTAAGGCGCCGGCCAATATACCGATCTCATCTTTCTGCTTAATATCAAGTGTCCTGGTAAAATCACCTTTTGACATATTCCCGGCAAACTCCACGGATTCGGCGATCGGGCCGGTAATGGCACGGGTGATCGACAGGGCCACGGCTATGATGGCGGCAATACCGATGACGGCGACGATCAACATCAGCCACCTGATATAATTTACTGCGGATAGTGCCTCATCGGCGTCTATTTCCGAAATCAGGGCCCATGTAGTGTCACCTCCTATCTTAAGAGGAGTGTATGCCGTTAGCACGCGGCCTCCGGTGTAACCGGTGATCACTCCCGAGCCGCTTTTGCCTGCCAGTGCATATTTCACCGCGTCCGTCTCTACCTTGCCCGTCTCGGGATTCGCAAATGAGGCGGCTACTGAATGATACCGGGAGTCCCTGTGACTGTCCGAGCGCATGAGTTTATCCGTGCCCACCACGTAAGTCTCACCGCTTTTCCCCATCCCCGCACGTTCTTTCATGATGGAATTAAGTGCTTCCGGAGATATCTGAAATGCTATGACGCCTATGATAGAGCCTGATTCACCTTTCAGCGGAGCAGCGACAAACGAAGCCGGCGTGTCTTTTAACGGGGCATACGGCGCGATGTCGGCAAAGGAGACCATGTCCGTCAGGGCCTTTTTGAATGCCTTCGCCAGGCCGGTATTTTTGTATTCACCCCTGTCAAGGTTTGCCCCGAAATCCGGGCCTTTCCTGAGGGAATATACAACGTCCCCTTTCGGGGAAATCATATAAAGGTCGTTATAGCCCTCCGCATAACTTTTTAAAATCGGGGTGTACTCTTCCGCCGCCTCGTTATAGTCCTCCGAGTCGTAGCCCTGTGACAGCCCTATATTCTCAAATTCGGTATAGAAATCTTTCACATTATCCAGCGAGGCGATCAGCTTTATGTCCTGAAAGATGCCGGAAAACAGTTTTTCAATCTGTATCTTTTTGATTTCCCGCACCGCCTCCAGCTTCTGAACAGACTGCTGTTGCAGGGCATTACCCGAGATGTACAGTGAAATAATGCCGGCAGCGGCAAAGGGGAGTATTCCGACGAGCAGAAACGCTGTTGTCAGCTTGGATTTAAGTGTTAGGTTCATTTTATTTATCCCTTCAGGGAATTTTTTATCTTTCTGTGTGTTTTTTTGATCTGCTTCAGTAAATTTTTTACACTGTCCCAGTCCCCGTTACGAATGAATTCCTGGATTTCATCTCCCGCCACGCTCATTTTGTATGCGTCTTTAATCCAGCGTGTGTTGGCAAACTTGCGTTTCACCGTCAATCCAGACATCGCTATAATGCCTGCGCCGATATTAATATGTTCTGCTGATTCGATAGCATCTCCCGTGTCTTTTTTCTCGATTGATTCTGAAAGTCCTTCAATCCCCTTGCTGATATGATCGATTAACAGGGAAGGGCTTGCAGCCTGGAACAGCCTGAAATGCATCTGCAGTGCAGCGGCTGTAAAAAACGACTCTATTGCATCCTTTTCCCCGGCTAAATAAACCAGTTCCTTTGAGTGGGTGACCAGTTGGTTGCTCTCGTTCAGCCAGTCTTTATTTTTCTCTTTTTTCCCGATATTATCCAGTTCCTCAGATTTTTTCAGGAGGCTGCGGGCCGATTTTTCAGCATCCTTCCAGTTCTTGGACAGAAGGGCTTCAGCATATCTCTCCATGTCTTTATTGTATGCCTTGATTATTCCAGTAAGCGTTTGGTTATCTACCGCATACACATTCTGACCGGACGCAAAACTCACCATCACGCATGCAATTAATACTGCCGCCAGTTTTTTTGTTTTTTTCATGGAAAAAACCTCCTCTTATTGGAATCATATATATGTTTTGTCGGGTTTTCGGTGAAGAACTTTAACCGCGATAGAAGTAATTCAAGGTGTTATTGATAAAGGTGGAGGAAGCTATAAATCTTCAGAACACGCTGAATCTGAAATATCTCCCGGGATGTTCCCTTATATCCTTTATTAAAGAGTTGAGTTCTTTGAGGGTTGTCTTAAGTTCTGTCGAAAGCTCTTCGTCGTTCACGAGACTGCCTGCAACACCCTTACCCCGGTCCACCCTGTCAAAAAGCCGGTTTAATTTCTCCGAGACTTCATTGATATTTTCGTAGAGACGCTCATCTTCTATGAATTTATTGAGGGTTCCCCGGGATGTCCGGAGTTTTTTTGAGAAGACCCTTATATCCCCTGCCGAAGATGCGATATCGGAATACACCTCATCCTCGTTCAGCAGCCTGCCCAGGGTGCCCCTGCTGCTTTTAACCCTCCTGACAAGGTCTGTTAATTCTTCTGTTGCTTTATTGAGGTTGTCGTAAATGGAAGGGTCTGTCAGCAGCCTGGTGACCGTCCCCTTTCCGCTTCCGATTTTTACAATCAGCTTGTCCAGCTTGGTGACCAGTTCGGACAGGCCCGCGATGGATTCACGGCCTGTCTCGACAAGCTCCTGTATTTCACCGTGGCTTGTCCCGGCGATTGTGTCTTCAGCCCGTAACCCCCCGGCTCCCGGGGAGCCGGGGCTTATCTCTATGTACTTGTCGCCAAGAAGCCCGATGGTGAGAATGTTCGCCGTGGAGTCTCTCTTGAGGTATTTAAGGCTGCCGGAGACGATCGACATTTTCACCCTTATATGCTGCTCAGGGGTGAATTCTATGGACCTGACCGAACCTATCTCAACCCCTGAGAACCATACGGGCGCACCCTCCCTGAGCCCTTTAACATCGTTGAACACCGCGTATATGTCCGACCTCGGAGTAAACATCTTCCCGATATTGCCGGCAAACATCACCGCCAGAAAGACAACGGCGAGCGCAATGCTGACAACGAGGCCGACCCTGAGCCTGGCCCATCTGAGCTGCTTTACATAATCGTACATTTCAACCCCCGTTTATATTTAAGGTTGTTTACGCCGGGTTATGTAACGTTAACCTTACAGTTGCATAACACCATCACCCGCATGCCGGAGAGCCCGGCGGAAAAGCTTTATCTGCGATTCCTTGAGGAAATATTCAG
>WFVK01000148.1 GCA_015491705.1 Nitrospirota bacterium
CTCTTATGGTAACTATTTTGGGTCGGTTAATATTTTTCCACACTTTTTGATTATAGCCCAAAAAATCCCTGCCCCGGTTTAACGCGCGGTATGCCCTGCCTGCATTTCTCTTCTTAAATATGTTATATTCTTATATCTTTTTTTCAGATTAACGAATAACGTTTTCACACAGGGGACATGACATGCTTTCAAAAGTTCTCAGTTCAACACTTATAGGAATTGACGCACACACCGTTGAAGTGGAGGTTGACATCACTGCAAAGGGCCTGCCTCATTTCTCTACCGTGGGGCTTCCGGATGCAGCCGTCAAAGAGAGCAAGGACAGGGTCAGAACCGCCCTTAAAAATACGGGGTTTAATTTTCCGCTGAAACAGATAACCGTAAACCTCGCGCCAGCCGACATCAGGAAGGAAGGCTCTGCATTCGACCTTCCCATCGCCATAGGCATAACCGTGGCCGAAGGCATAATCGAGCCGGCTGCGGTCAAAGGCTATGTAATCTCCGGGGAGCTGTCACTGGACGGAAGAATAAAGTCAGTGAAGGGCGCCCTTTCAATGGCCATCAAGGCGAGGGATGACAGGCGCAGGGGCCTGATCCTGCCGCGGCAGAACGCGGAGGAGGCGGCTGTTGTCGACGGTATCCCGGTATACGGGTTCGACAGCCTGCCGGAGCTTATAGAGTTCTTCAGGGGGATAAGGGCCGTGGAGCGCACGTATGTGGATATCTCATCCGTCATGAAAGAGAATTCCGTTTACCAGGATGACTTTGCCGACGTAAAGGGGCAGGAGCATGTCAAGCGTGCAATAGAGGTGGCCGCAACCGGGGGGCATAATATGCTGATGATCGGGCCGCCGGGCTCTGGTAAGACCATGCTCGCAAGGAGAATCCCCACCATACTGCCTGAGATGACATTTGAAGAGGCCCTGCAGACAACAAGAATCCACAGCGCAGTGGGTCTCCTCAACCACGGTCAGCCGCTTATTGCAATCCGTCCCTTCCGTTCCCCGCATCATACTCTGTCTGATGCGGCAATGGTCGGCGGAGGCGCCACGCCGAAACCCGGCGAGGTCAGCCTTACACATAACGGCGTCCTGTTCCTGGATGAGCTGCCTGAATTCAAGAGAAACGTCCTGGAAGTGCTCAGGCAGCCCCTTGAAGACGGCTCGGTGACAATATCAAGGGCACTTACTTCCATTACTTACCCCGCCTCGATAATGCTCGTATGCGCCATGAACCCCTGCCCCTGCGGGTATTCGGGGGATACACGGCATCAGTGTGTATGCTCCCCTTCACAGATACACCGCTACAGGCAGAGGGTGTCCGGCCCCCTCCTGGACAGGATAGACATACATGTGGAAGTGCCGGCGGTCCCGTACAAGGACCTTTCAAATGATTACTGCGGCGAGACTTCAGAGAACATCCGCAGGCGTCTTCAGAATGCCAGGCAGATGCAGGTCGAAAGATTCCGCAAAGACAATATCTATTCAAACGCCAGAATGCGCTCAAGGCACATAAAAAAATACTGCGTGCTTAAACCCGGGGCCAGGAGTATCATTGAGACGGCGATGCATAAACTGGGACTTTCAGCAAGGGCGTATACAAGAATCCTCAAGGTGGGAAGAACAATCGCAGACCTTGCGGAGTCGGAGCACATAAACGCCGAACATATCGCCGAAGCCATCCAGTACAGGACCCTTGACAGGGGGCTCTTTTAACCCCCTGTGTCAACCTTACCCTGCCTTACAGTTGCATAAAACCTGCAACACAGGGTTTTTTATTCCGCCTTTTCTTCCTCTGCCCAGAACGCGGCCTCTTTCTGAAGCCTTTCCCACTCCCTGTCCACGTATTCCTGGGCCTGTTCGAGCATCCACTCATGGCCTGGAGCAAACATGTGCTTGAACCTTCCCTGTCCTTTGAGAAACTCGGTAACGGGTTTCTTCTCCCTGGGTTTGACCGTGATCCTCGTGACCCCGTTTTCTATTTCGTACAGGGGCCAGTAGCAGGTGTCTACAGCCAGCTTGCTCAGCATTATTGCGTCATCCGTCCTGGAGCGCCAGCCCCGGTTGCACGGCGCGATGATGTTCATGAATTTGGGTCCCTTTATCTCAAATGCCTTTCTCACTTTTTTCATCAGGTCCATCCAGTGTCCGGGGGATGCCTGGGCCGCATAGGGGATATTATGCGCGGCCATTATCCTTGTCAGGTCTTTCCTGTTCTGCGGCTTGCCGGGTATTACCTCTCCCGCGGGACATGTCGTGGTATTCGCCCCGAAAGGCGTTGCGCTTGAGCGCTGAATCCCCGTATTCATGTAAGCCTCGTTGTCATAACAGATGTACAGCATGTCATGCCCGCGCTCCATTGCACCGGAAAGGCTCTGAAACCCGATGTCATATGTGCCGCCGTCACCGCCGAACGCTATGAACTTGACCTGCCGGTCATCGATCCTGCCCTGCCTTACAAGGGACCTGTACATGGCCTCAACTCCGGATATGGTCGCCGCTGCGTTCTCAAATGCGCTGTGTATCCATGGTATCTTCCATGCCGTATACTCGGATATGCAGGTGGATACCTCGAGACACCCTGTGGCATTGGCCGCAATAATGGGATAGTCTGTGGCCATAAGCACCTGCTTGACAACTATGGGCGCTCCACAGCCCGCACACATCCTGTGCCCGTATGCAAACCTGTCTTCCTGCCTTGAAAGCTCTTTTAATCTAAGCGGTATTGTCGTCATGTCATTCTCTCCTATAAGCTATCAGCCGTAACTGCCGGCTTTATTCTCTCAGACCTATGTACTCTTTTATGGCACCGACCTTGCCGGTTTCGGCGATTCCTATTAATTCATCAAACACCTTCTCGGCCTGATCGGGCATGTAGTCCCTTCCGCCGAGCCCGTATATCCTGTTTATCATGGGAGGCTTTGTGTCCATGGACATAACGGCTCCGCAGATCTCCGAAAACAGCGGCCCGTAGCCGCCGAATGAATCCGCCCTGTCCAGAACGGCTATGGCCTTTAAATGACGGAGCGCGGCGGCCACATCCTCATACGGAAACGGCCTGAACATCCTCGGCTTCAGGAGCCCCGCCTTGATGCCTTTATCCCTGTAGCGGTCCACCACGTCTTTTGTGGTCCCAGCCGCCGAGCTCAGTATAACAATGGCTATTTCAGCATCCTCAAGCCTGTATGTCTCGAAAAGTCCGTATTTCCTGCCGCTGAGTTTTTCAAAGTCGGACGCAACCTCAAGCACTACGTTCTTTACCTTTGTCATGACTTCATGCTGCGCCCTCTTGTATTCGTGGTAGAGGTCCGTGAGTATCAGGGGACCGTAGCTTTTCGGGTGGTCTATATCGAGAAGGGGATTCACCTGCCTGTACTCCCCGACAAAATTCTTGACCTCGGAATCTTCAAGATACTCAACCCGTTCTATTGAATGGCTGACTATAAACCCGTCCATGCATACCATTACAGGCAGTCTTATATCCGGGTGCTCGCCGATCCTGAAAGCCTGTATGGCATTGTCGTAGGCCTCCTGCGCTGTCTCGGAATAGAGCTGTATCCAGCCCGAGTCCCTCGCCCCCATGGTGTCCGAATGATCACCGTGGATATTAAGCGGAGCGGACAGCGCCCTGTTTACCACGGGCATGATTATCGGCAGCCTGTCTCCAGCCGCTATAAACAGCATCTCCCACATCAGCGCCAGGCCCTGTGACGAGGTCGCTGTGGCAACCCTGCCGCCGGCTGCAGCGGCGCCGATGCAGGCGCTCATGGCGCTGTGCTCGCTTTCCACCAGCACCATCTCGGTATCGACTTTACCGTCTGATATAAAAGACGAAAATCTCTGCATCAGGTCCGTGGCGGGTGTGATGGGATAGGCGGCGCATACGTCGGGATTGACCTGTCTCAGAGATTCCGCAACCGCTTCATTTCCTGTTACAGCAACTATCTTGCCCATCAGCTCCCCTCCTTTTCCATGACAATGGCTTTATTGCCCTTCTTGCCCGGGCACTCAAGCGCGCATATGCCGCAACCCTTGCAGTAATCATAATTAAAACCCTTTCTCTTGCCGTCCTCCACAATCACCGACATGTCGGGACAGTATATCCAGCAAAAGAGGCACTGTATGCAGTTCTCTTCTATCCACCTGGGCCTCATGGACCTCCATGAGCCTGTCTTGAATTTTGCCGAGCTCCCCGGCTCCAGGATAACAGAGCCTGGCGTGAGTTTTTTCCACAATGGTTCTTTCATCCTTCTTTTACCTCCTCATAACCGCGCTTCGTTGCCTCGAGGTTGCCGTCAATGATCTTCCGGGAAAATTTCTTTCCGAAACTCTTTTCCACGTTTTCAAGGAGTACATCCATTGATACAATCCCCGTCGCCCTGGAGACGGCCCCGAGCATCGGGGCATTCGGAAGCGCCCTGCCGATGCATTCAAGAGCAATGGTTGTGGCATCAACAGTGAATATCTTCTGCCCGGGTTTTGCGTTGAGCTTTTCCCTTATCTCTTTGGGGTCATGCGATGTGTTGACGACAAATATGCTGTCGTCCCGGGCGCCCTCGGTGACATTTATTCCGTCAATAAGCGTGGCATCCGCAATGCAGATCACATTCGGATGAAGAACAGGGCAGTACATTCTTATGATATGATCGCTTACCCTGTTATAAGCCCTCAGGGGGGCTCCGGCCCTCTCAGGCCCGTATTCCGGAAAGGCCTGTACATGCCTTCCTCCGCTGAGGCATGCATCGGCCAGCACCTTTGCGGCTGTGACCGTTCCCTGGCCCCCGCGGCCGTGCCAGCGAATCTCTATTGTTTTTTCCATTTTTAATCCTCCGAAATGCTTCAAATTATAACACCATACAAATCAAAGACCCGGACGTTACTATAGCTTAAATTTAATGTTATTTTCAAGCAGATGAGCATCTCGGGGGGAATCCGCGGCGGAGAGGGCGGCTGCGGCCGCATTGCATCTTTTGCTTAAAACATGTTAAAACCTTGTATGTCAAAAAAAATCGTCATAGACATTGAAACCATCGGGAAAGATTTCGACTCTTTTGACGAGGCATCCAGGGAATATATTCTCAAGTTCGCGGAAACAGAGGAAGACATCCGGGCAGCCAAGGAGGGCCTCGGGTTCTCGCCCCTGACGGGTGAGATCGTTGCAATCGGGATGCTCAACCCGGATACGGACAGGGGAGCAGTGTATTTCCAGTCCCCCGAGGTCCCGCATGAGCCCGTTGAAGAAGAGGGAATCGAATATGTCGCGGACACCGAGGCAGGGATACTGAGGAGGTTCTGGGATGCGGTGAAGTATTATGACCAGATAATCACGTTTAACGGCAGGGGATTTGACGCCCCGTTTCTCATACTGCGCTCAGCGATCCATAAAATCCAGCCGACCAAGGAACTCATGCCCAACCGTTACAATCTCTCGCACTGCGACCTGATTGACGTGCTGACATTCTACGGCTCGGTGCGGAAAAAATTCAGCCTCCATATGTGGTGCAGGGCCTTCGGCATAAAGAGCCCGAAAGAGGAAGGCGTTACAGGACACGCGGTTCCCGAACTTTTCAGGCAGCGGCAGTACCTCACAATCGCCCGTTACTGCACAGGCGACCTGCGTGCAACCAAGGAACTGTATGAATACTGGGAGAAATTCGTAAAGTTTTCACCGCCCGGGTGACACTGAATTACGGCGGCATAAACGGGCGGGAAAGCCTCTGTTTGAGGTTCAGGGGTTAGAGGGTTCAGGGTTGAAGGGTTCGGGGGTTCTGGGGTTCTGGGTTGGAAGGTTCGGGGTTTGTGGGTTGAATTTCGGTTTGTTGTAATAGTTCAGCCCTGAGCAGAAGATATTGTTCCTTTCTTCATATGTCGGTCGAAGGATGTCGAGGACCCCCTCCTCTTAACTTAAGGGGAGGCTGGGAGGGGTTGTTTCATTTTTTTTAATGAAACTAATTGCCTTTTACAATCTTTCTTGAGATTGTGTCCATGAAAGCTTTTACAGCAGCGCTGCTGACGGGTATAACCCATTTGATTTCGCTGTCAAGTATTGAATAATCAAATTCACAAAGAATTTTTGCTATTAACAGCGGAGAGACACCAGCGGCCTTGCTTCCGGCATTTACAACTGCTTCCTTTATGCTGAGATCATCCTTCAGAAGAAAATATGTATCGACAATATCTTTTGGCAGGGTTCTATCAATCAGTGCAGTCACTTTGTTTGCAAGAATATTCTCTTTCGAATCTATAATGCCTAATGCCGGATGTTTAATCAGTGTGCCGATATGAGAAGGCACATCGTTTATCATTTCAATTTTTAACCTGTGAGGAGAAACAAATATCCTGAAAAAATTGGAATCCCTGACGGCAACTGTAAGGTCATTAAAAATTCTTCCAAGTTTCTCTATCTGTCTTTCAGCAATTCTCTGAAAATCAGTATGGTCATTGACGAAATAATCAAGGTCTTCGGAATAGCGATGATTATAGTAGCCCCTCGACAAGGCGGTTCCGCCGGTAAGATAAAATGGTGTATTTTTAAATGCTTCAATGGCTCTATCCTGAAG
>WFVK01000149.1 GCA_015491705.1 Nitrospirota bacterium
CCATGTCGCTGAAGAGACCGCAGGTCAGTGCTGTCAGCGACCCCGTGATTTTTCGCTGAAACGGTATAAAAATCACCAGGAAAACCAGCCACCACCTGATGATCCTTTCGTAAGCTGGATTATGGAGGAAATATTTTTTCATGTTACCGCCTGTTCTGTCCCTCTATTCTTTCATTGGCCTCTCTCAGGTTTTTCATAAGGAGCTTCAGCAGGCGTTTCCCCACCTCCGGCTCTCTGTCAAAAATATTATTCAATTCCCCGGGGTCTTCCTTCAGGTTGAAAAGCAATGATATATTTTTCTGCAAGTAATGTATCAGCTTGTAGTCGCCTTCCCAGACTGCAAATCTTCCCTTTACTATCCGGTGGCCCCTGCTGGGCTGGCCCTCAAGCGCCATCGAGAAGGCGGGTCTCGGGGGAAGCGTGCCGCCGCGCATCAGGGGAACCAGCGAACGCCCTTCCATCCATGACGGCACAGGTATCCCGGCCAGTTCCAGGATAGTCGCGGGTATGTCTATCTGTTCGGCCAGTGTATCAATGGTCCCGCCGCGTGCCTGGTCAGGCTCCCTGACAATAAGGGGAATGTGTGTTATCTGCTCGTAAAGATTATCATTGCCGTGTTTTATGAGTCCGTGTTCAAAGCTTTCCCCGTGGTCTGAAGATAAAATAATTGCGGTATTTTTCAGTTTACCCCTTGCCGCCAGTTCCGCGACGAAGTCTTCAAACTGTTTATCGCAGTATCTTATAAACTCGTCATACCGTGCCCTCAGGATATCGACTTCCTTCCGGGCTTCAGGTGGAAATGAATGGCGCGCCGGGTCAGGATCGGCATATCTCATGGCCCTGTCAACCGCTTCTTCCTGGCCCTTGTATGTCCTCAGGGCCGGTGAGGAATCAAAAATTCCCATATAGGGTTCAGGGGGCAGGTACGGGTCATGAGGCGGATAGAGATGTATCCATGCAAAAAAGGGCTCCGGCGGATTCTGGTCAAGAACCGACAGGAATTTATTGAATGCCTTCTCAGGCGGAGCGGTTGTCTTTGAAAAATTCTGCGTCAGGTTTTTCAGTATTTTGAAAAAAATGAAATCCCTCTGAACAATCCAGTCATACAGGCGGATCCTGTCGCCGAACACTGAATAGAGCAGGTCATCGACCTTTCCGAAGAGTGTGGCCTGCTTGCTGAAACCCGTCTCTACAGGGGCGATGTCAAAGGCTCCGGAGACCCCGAGTTTTCTGACGGATGCAAATGGGTTTACTATAAATGCCATGTTATAGTAGCCTCTTTTCTTGAGCTCCAGCGGCAGGCTTTCCGTGTTGCTTTTAACCGGCCTGGAGGAGCCTGCTATCTGGTACGTCTGGTGCGTCCACAGCCTCTTTCCGGTCATGAGGCTTGCCGTGGTCGGCGTGGTTATATAGCTTTCAGCCTTGACATCTGTAAACAGGTATGCCGACTCCGCCGTCCATTTACTGAGAAACGGTGTGGTAGGCCGGCCGTATCCGTAAACCGACATATCGCGCGCCGTCATGGAATCAAACGTAACAAGTATTATATTGGGGCGGTTAACACCCGCCTCGGTCTCCGCCGCCTTTCCCCGGAAGAGGGTTTCGCTTTGCGGTTTTATCCACGTATGATAAGTAACCACCGGCAGGGCGGCGACCGCAAGAAACCCGAACAACCAGAGAAGGGGGGTAATCCGTTGCTGGATTATGTCGAGCCATTGCACGGCCCTGTTGCGCAGCAGCCAGGATACGAGTATCGCCGCACCCGCAGCAGGCAGTATAATGTAAAGCTTCCATTCAATCAGAATGAACAGATATTTCAGTGTCAGCGCCTTGACAACCCAGAGAATCATTCCCGTCAGGATGGATATACAGATGAACAGGAGAAAATGTTCCGGCACGATTCCGGCCTTGACGGGTTTCAATGACAACTTCACCGCAATATAGGCCAGCCATATCAGAAACGCTGCAACCGCGGCCAGCATGCTCCAGAGAATCAGTACAAGGGCGACCGCAGGTATGAATTCGAGGAAGGATGCATAATATCTGAAACCGTCCCAGCGGTAAAATGCGTCTCCGAGCAGGTAAAGCGAAAATATCACAAATACCAGACGAAAAATCTTCCAGTATGATGTCTCCCTGAAATTCATATTCCAATAACCCCTTTTTTCACTTTTTTACTCCTCTCTGACTGATATAAGCTGATCAGCCGCAACGTTGTCAAGGACTGAAACACTCCCTCCGGGCCATTTTATCTCTATCCTGTCAGCCCTTGTATGACCGCCCAGGCCGAAATGAATTATGTTCGTATTCTGGACATACCCTTGCATACCACCCGTGCTCTGTCTGTACTGCATGTCCTTACCCGTGTAGAGCCTGATCCGGGCGCCTATGCCGTCCCTGTTGCTCTTTGTCCCCCTCAGCCTGATCTTCAGCCAGTGGTTGGCGCCGCCGGTATTTTCATACAGCACATAGGGGCCTTCTGCTTCCGCGGGGGAGGAATCGGCAAAAAACTGTTTGCCGTTTGTCAAAAAAATGTCGGGGAAGCCGTCTCCGTTATAATCCGCATAAGCAGCCGCATATCCCCTGCCGCCGAGCCCGTCCTGGACCAGTCCGATCTGCAGCGTAACATCCGTAAACGTCCTGTCACCGTTGTTCCGGAAGACCATATCATTGATATTGTTGCCCTTTGTCCCGCTGACGACAAGGTAAATGTCAAGATCACCGTCATTGTCATAATCAAAAAATACCCCCTTGTGCCCCCCCATTGAGCCCTCCAGACCCGCACTCTCCGATACATCCTCAAATTCTCCCCCGCCTTTATTTTCGTACAGCCTTATCGAACCCCGGAAGATATACGGCAGAAAGCCGATCTCGTACCGGGAGATATGATGCCGCGGGCGGTTGATGATCAGAATATCCATATCTCCGTCATTGTCATAATCACCCCAGGCATAGGAACGCCCGGCGAATGTCCTGACCTTCCTGAAGCTTCCGCTGCCGGAATTCCTGTAAATATTAATCTCGCCCTTCAGGTGCTTTTTATAAAATGACGCTGTCAGGTCCATGAAGCCGTCGTTGTCATAATCCATCCAGCTCGCCTCGGCCATCCTGCCGACTATCTTCAGTCCGGCCTCTTCGGATACGTCGGTGAAACTTCCGTCGCCGTTGTTCCTGAAAAGGGCGGACGGCGCATCAGCCCTCCTGTCATTGGCCACAAACAAGTCCAGTAATCCGTCATTGTCGTAATCAACCCACGATACAGACCTGCCTCTGCCTTTCGGGTCAGTGACTCCCGCAGCGGAGGCGACATTGACAAACCTGCCTTTTCCGTTGTTGCGGTAGAGCATGTTAAGCCCCTTCCCCTTTCCCTTGTTAGCACCTACGCTGACATAAATATCCTTATCACCGTCATTATCATAATCCGCCACGGCACACCCGTGACGGTCTCCCCCGCGCCGGGTGCCGCTCCACGATGTAATATCCCTGAAGGTGCCGTCCCCCATGTTTTTAAAAAGCGCGGGCACGGTGAAATGATTTACGATAAAGATATCGATCAGGCCGTCACCGTCGATATCACCCCAGCACTGGGAATAGGAAATACGGTTATAATCAACCCCGGCCTGTTTTGTAACATCCCTGAAAACCGCGTTTTCATCGCCTGAAGTTCCATTGCCCCCTGCATAAGCAGGCGCAACAATCACCGCAATCATCAACATGCATAAAGTCAACTTTACGGTTGCATGAAAACATTGCCGGCGGGCAGGAGAGCCTGACGGACAAGCTTTATCCGCGATTCCTTCAGGAAATATTCCGCACCGCATATTTAAAGTAACCCCTCCCCAACTCCCCTTAATCCCCCTTGACCC
>WFVK01000150.1 GCA_015491705.1 Nitrospirota bacterium
AGGGTGGATTCTGTAACCAATACAATTAAAACATATGCCAATATCTCCGGTGACGGATCTTTTACTGGTAATTTCGGGACATGGGAACGACCCGGAGCAGGGGGTTACGGTTACTTCGCAAGTCTTTATTCTATTGATGCGGGGACAAGCGGATTTTCCCGGGGTGATCCGGTAGAACTGGACTTTGCAATACAGATGGACGGTCGTATATCCTCTTCCTTTGACCAAAACTGGTATGCAGCCAACACATATTACTCGGTTGTTCAGGCATTTGTTGTATCAGATCCATCCGCTTTATCCCAGTCAATATTTGAGGGCAGACAAGACCTTTATTTACCCTACAACTGGGGTGAATTCAATTTTACATCTCCTGTTTATGACAGTTACGGTAATGTGATTGCTCTCTCTGTGGCTTTCGGCAGGGCCGGTGAACCCTATTCCCTTCCTCAACAGTTGAATCAGGATGTCAGTCTCTCCTGGTCTCAAAGCAATGTCCCGCTGCATGTAGGAGACTACATCTTACTGGAGGAATTTGCTTACATTAATACGGAACTATACAATAATCTCGCAACTTTTCCCGCTGTCAACTCTTCGACTCTTGATTTTGGCAATTCATCCACTGCCAGCATTATCTTCTCCTCCAATTATGCCGGTTCAGGCCTTCAGCTGACAAGACAGCCTTTACCGGGAGGGAATCTTCCCGTAGTTCCTGAACCTGTAAGTTATGCATTATTCTTAACAGGAGGGGCTTTGCTGGTATGCAGGAGACTGTCAGGGAAGGGGAGGGGTGTGCGGTAACCGCTAATCAGCAGCATGTTCCTCCACTGCTGTCTTTTTCAGCACTTACAGGTGTGCAGAGAAACGGCCCGTAGTGAACCGTCCGGTCTCCCGTAACCCTGAAATGCCGTGCAAAACGGGTCTCCTTCAGCATGGAAGCCGTGTTGCCGCATACGAGCGCCGGCTTCCCTGTAATAAACCTGTGATGGTTATCAAGACTAAAGGCATGGGGGTGGCCGGGAACAGTCCCGAGATAGACCGCTGACTGGCCGTAATCCTCACAGGCATCTTCAAGGCCGTCCAGTTTAAAGGCGCGTATTGTCATGGCAAAGAAGTCGATCATCCCGGCTTTTGCCTCTATTTCCTGGTTTTCGAGAGCGATCTTTTTACTCAGCACCACACGATAATCGGGACAACCGATGTCCCTTAACAATCTCCTGAAATCCCCTGTATACATTGCGCCTCCAAGGCATTCACCGTGAAGCAGGGGATCATTTCTTAAATGTTCAGGCACCCTCCTCCCTGAAAAGACATCGGAAAAATAGAGCTCCCCGCCCGGTTTCAGTATACGGAATATCTCTGAAAACACCGCTCTCTTGTCAGGAGAGAGATTAATTACACAATTCGATATCACTACATCAACCGAATTGTCTTCAATCCCTATCCCTTTCAGATCTTCAATGAATCCCTTTCTGAATTCCACGTTCGGCTTCTCATAGCCGAACCTCTTCATCTGTGCATCAAGGTGTCTCTGTGCAACCTCAAGCTGTTCTTGCGTCATGTCGACACCGATGACAAACCCCTTCGGCCCCACGAGGTGGGATGTTACATACACATCCCTCCCCGCGCCGCATCCCAGGTCGAGGACCACACATCCCTCGATTGCATCGGGAATGGGAGATCCGCATCCGTAAACCCGTGTAAGGATTTCATCATCGATCTTGTTTTCTATGGCGCGAATATAAGAAGACAGTGTCTCATCAGTGCATCTGCACGTGCTGGTCCTCAGGTCTGTTTTGTTCCGCAGTACCTTGCCGTAATACTCTTTGACAAATTCCGTTTTCTCTGAAGTGTTTTCCATGAAAAATTCCCCCGAAAGTTTTCCTGTCCGCCTCTTCCGCCGCTTTATGAAACATTAAGGTAAACTTCCGTACGGCTCTTTAATCAGAAGGAAAACCAGCCGCTCCCGGACTTTACCGGGTAACCGGCTTTTTTCCACGCGCTGAGACCGTCTCTCAGGTAAACGGCATTCTTATATCCAAGTTCATTTAATCTCTTGGCCGCCAACGGCGACCTCTGCTCGAATATTCAGTAGACGATTATCCGGGATTTTTTGTCCGGTATCTTGTTTTGAACAAGAAATTCCAGGGTGCCGCGCGATATGTTTATCGCTCCCTTGATATGACCCTTTTCAAATTCTTCCTTATCCCTGACGTCAAGGATAATGATGTCTTCCCCTTTGTCGACCATCTTTTTAAGATCATGGATTGATACACTTTTTACCTGTGACTTTGCCTCCTGTATAAGCTGCTCAGGGGTTATGGCGGCGGCGTATGCAGCAACCGCAAAAACCAGAACCAATATAACAGCCGCTGATGAAATACGGCGTCTTTTAAACATATTCTCCTCCTTTTTTATCTATGTTACGACCGTTGCCTTTTTCGATTTGTACAAGGCTATGAGCTTCTTTGCCGTAATGGGAAACAGCCCCAGGAGAACAAAGGACAGGATCAGCCCCGGCGAAAGAATGCCGGAGACCGATTCTATCTTCCCCAGTTCCTTGCCCGCATTAATAAAGACAATCGTGCCGGGCAGCATGCCGACCTGCGAGACCCAGTAAAATGTCCTCAGGGGCATCTTTGTAAGGCCCATGACCAGGTTTATGAGCCAGAACGGAAAGACAGGGATCAGCCGCAGGGTAAACAGGTAGAACGATCCTTCCTTTTCTATCCCTTCATTGACTGTCTTCAGCTTGTCTCCGAATTTATTCTGTATCCAGTCTCTCAGGATGAACCTCGATACTGCGCAGGCCAGTGTCGCGCCTATAGAGCTGGCAAATGATACAATGATGGTTCCGGTCACCAGGCCGAATAATGCCCCTGCAGCAAGGCCCAGCACCACAGCGCCGGGCAGGGACAGTGTTGTCACAAGGAGGTAAACGGCCATGTAACCCGCAATCACCGCAACCCGGTGCTCTGCGTACAGGGCTTCAAAATTCTCGCGCGACTCTTTTATGTATGAAAGGGAGAGATAATCCCCGAGATGGAATATCCTGAAAGCCGCTATCAGGGCCGCTATAATAAGCACTATGATTATTTTTTTTGTATGCCTGTTCTTCATTTTCCTCCCTTCCTGTCTTTAATTTACCTTAACAGCGGCATAAAACCATTGCCCGCAGGAAAAGCTTTGTCCGCGATTCCCTTCCCCCGCCTTATAACCTTTGAACCCGGAACCGGCAACCCCTGAACCGTAAACAGGGTTTTACGGCGGGCTCTCCCGCCTGCTTTATGCAATATCAGGGTTTATCTGTCCGATCCTTGCCTCTGCCCGGAATTGCCGGAAAAAAGACCGAATATTTTTGAAATCCATCCTGATTTTGTTACAACGGGTTTTCTTGCCGTAAACAGCGCTCCCACCGTATACTCTGATGTACGGAAACCGGTTGCTCCGGCATACTTGACTTCCGTGAAGCCTGCCTTTTCCAGCAAGCTGATTTGATCCCCTACAGGGATCGTGCCCCCGATTCACTGAGACCACGCATCGAGGCTGCCGGCCAGATCCCCGGGCAGTTCATTTTCCAGCACAACATCTGCAAACTGAATTCTTCCGCCGGGCTTAAGCACACGGTATATCTCGCTGAAACATGTACTCTTGCCGGGTGAAAGGTTGATGACTCCGTTTGATATGACCACATCAAAGGTGTTGTCGGCATAGGGTATGTCCTCTGAGTCTACTTTCCTGATTTCAATGTTTGCGGTGTCTGCTCCGGACAGATTGTCTTCGGCACGCTTAACCATCTCTTCCGTCAAGTCTATTCCGCAGACGCGGCCGCTGTCACCTGCCAGGAGGCTTGCAACAAAAAGGTCGAATCCTCCCCCGCAGCCGAAATCCAGTACAACGTCTCCCTGCCGGATTTCACCTAAAGAAAACGGATTGCCCACACCGCAAAAGGATTCAAGAAGCCCTGGGCCGGCCTTCTGTATAACGGCGGGATCATATCCGAGGGCATTTGCCCCATCCCTGCCCACGGGATATTGAAACTTTCCTTCAGCCGAAACAGCAACTTCCGCATACTTCTTCCTTATCACACTTCTGATTTCCCCGAAGCCCCCGGAAGAAAGCACTCCGGATTCACGGGTGGTTGATGCATGTTGATCCGGCTGGCACACCACGGCGCCCTTTGATGACGGTCAGTTTTTCGGCTTTTTATTATGTTTCATCTATTCCTCCAGGTGTTATCCTTTTTCTTAATCCCACCTTAACCCGGGGGTGAGGGATCCCTTCGACCTTGTAACCGTTGAACCCTGAACCGGCAACCTCTGAACCTTCAACAGGGTTTTACAGCGGGCTATCCCGCCTGTTTATTCAAGATAAGGTTATGTCTTGTCGATTCCGGATGCGAGCATGCTGATCTTTCCTTCCCGGGCCAGTTTGCTGAGAATAAAAATAATACTTTTCTGCTTCAGGCGGAAATGTTCAGCCACTTCATCCGGGTCGACCCTTCCTCTTTCCTGCAGGAATTCCAGTATCTCCGTTTCGATCTCACCAAGCCAGTCATTAAAGAGCCCTCTAAGCTCGGGAGTAGAATAAGTCGCCAGCTCATAGGAATGGCTTATGGCCGAGATAACCTCCTTGCTCATCTCTATCGGACTCACACCTGAATCCGTGCACTCCCTGATTCAGTGGTCCACCATATCAATGACCTGCCGGTTCTTCCTGCCTCCGGAAACGAGTTTCTGAAACAATTCCTTTTTTTCTGTCTCCTGCATATCACTCAGAAGGGACTTGATGAGATTGTCAAGGAGTTTTTTCTTGACGGAAGGGCTCATGACCGACAGTATATCTTCAGTTTTTTCATCCGGCATGGCATTCACCTCCTTGTTTTATCAACCTCTTGAAATTGTTTCAAGAAAATTTTTCTTGTCAGAAACCTTTTTATTGATTATCATTGAAAAATTATCGATAACATCCATGAGCGAGGGATTCGTGAGGCTGTAGTAAATAAAAGGGCCTTCTCTTCGTGTCGTAACAAGTTCGGCCCTCCGCAATGCCCTCAGATGAAATGACACCAGTGTCTGTGACATCCCGGTGGCATTGATGATATCGGTCACCGTGCGGGAAACCCTGCTGATTACCATAACAATACCAAGGCGGTTGTAATCCCCCAGGACCTTAAAGGTTCTTGCGAGTTTTTCTATTCCGCTATCCATGGTTTTAATGAGCATTCATGCATATGAGTGAATGCTGATATTATATTTAAGATAAATAGATTTGTCAAGAAGAGATTTTTTCAAAGCCGGAGGCCCGCGGGCATCAGCAAAACTGCAACTCCGGTTTTTTACCGGCGTTTCCTTTTGCCCCTCATAATATTTCTTATGTGTTTTATTTTGTCAATGAGTTTTACAGCCATGTTTATTGCGCTCCTGGACCTGTGCCTGATCTTTATTGAACGCAGTTCCTCCATCTCCACGCCTTTCCTTATCACTATGGACGGGGATTTTGAGATAGCCAGCACCTGGCTCGGATAGACACTCCTGTGCCCCGTAATAAGGTAACTCACCACACATGCAACAGCGGCATACGGGGCTATCTTGGGGCCGAAGAATTCCATAGCCATTATGCTGGCGGATATGGGCGTGTTGGCAGCGCCCGCAAGGAGGCTTACCATGCCTATCGCCGCAAACATGGAGGGATCCAGTCCTGTCGCCACGGCATAAATGCTCCCCGCGGTTGCGCCGATAAAGAAGATGGGGGTCACCATCCCGCCGCTTCCGCAGAATGCAAGGGTGACGGAGGTGAATACTATCTTCAATAGAAAGTCATAAGGCAGCGCCGTGCCGCCCTCCAGCACATCGTGGATTGTTTCAAGCCCTAATCCGAGATACCTTGTGGAGGTCATAAGCGCAAGCGCTATTATAACAATGCCGCCGATTATGCCCTTCAGCGGTTTCCATATGTTGATCTTGCGGCTTGCGAATTCCGCCGCCCTGAGGGACTCAATGAGCATGAATGAACATAACCCGAAAAAAATGGCGCCCATAAGCACTTCGATAAAGAAACCCTCGCTGAATGTCGGGACGAATTCGATGGGCTTGTAGAAGTACTCAATGCCCATGGCTGAAGAAACCTGGTAGCTGACAAGACCTGCTACAAATGAGGGCAGAAGCACATCGTATATCATGCTCCCTATAAAGAGCACCTCGACCCCGAATATGGCGCCTGCAATGGGTGTGCCGAAGACAGAGGCAAAGCCCGCGCTTATGCCGCAGATAACCAGCCGCCTCCTGTCATCCGGCTCAAAACCGAACACATCCGCGAAAATGGATGAAAGCCCGGCCCCTATCTGGGCGGCGGGGCCCTCTTTGCCCACGGACCCGCCGGCTGCAATGGTAATTACCGTGGTTATCAACTTCACGGGCACTGCGAGGGGATTTATCCTTGCACCGTATTTATGTATTGCCTCCACCACCTTCTCGGTGCCGTGTCCCTCGGCCTCAGGTGCCATGTATTTTATAAACAGGGCGGATACAAACAGTGCAGGCGGGAGAAAGAGGAAGTAGTATTTATAGCGGGCGGTGAAGAAAACGCTCCAGTTCAGGATCTTGATAAACACCGAGGTTGACAGGCCTACCATCGCGCCTACGCATGTTGCCAGGAAAAACCATTTGATAACGCTTACGACAAGAACCGACTCTTCTATCAGTATCTCTTTTTTCTTCATGTCGGCATGTAGTCCTTGCCAATCCCCATTGAATCAACGGGGGAATTTTTCCTCCGGTCGGGTTATGCCTATTATAACCAATACGTATTAAAAAGCATTAACCTTTAGGCTGCATAAACTTAACCTTACAGTTGCATAACACCATCGCCCTCATGCCGGAGAGCCCGGCGGAAAAGCTTTATCCGCGATTCCTTGAGGAAATACCCCGCACGGCATGTTATAAAATAACCCCTCCCGGCCTCCCATCCTTATCGAAACACACCCCTTAATCCCCTCTCAAGAGGGGAAGGTCCTCCACATCCTTCGGAC
>WFVK01000151.1 GCA_015491705.1 Nitrospirota bacterium
CCCCTTTCAGGGTCCCTTATGTCAAAGCCCTTGTAATTCAGGGTCGTGATCCATGCCTCTTTCGGCAATATGGCCGTAAGCTCGGCCAGGATTTCAAGGGCGATCTCGTTTTCTCTTATATTTTTCAAAAAAGCACCTCTTTTTTTAAGCAGGGCCGTGTCGGATGAGATACGCTCAAGGGCATTGACCGCAGGTTCGTTCTTTTTCAGTATCTCCCCCATCTCCGTCAGATACTTCTTCTGCTTAACCGCCTCGGTGGTGAATATCCCGGCAGCCATTACCAGTATCAGGATCAGAAACATCTTCGTCGTTAAGGGGGCAATCTTCGTAATTGCATAGCCCCTCTTGTGCGGGAGCAGATTGATTCTGTATGTCCCCGCCCCGAGTCCCGCAAGGCATGCGCCCACTGACGACTCAAGGCCCGTAATATCCGTCCCTCCGAGTCTCACCCTGAAGTCAGTGATATCCTCAACCGGCACATTGTTTTCCCCGAGCTTTTCCCTGATTTTCTCAGCATATCCCGAAGATGCTTCACCGGCCAGGATCAATTTATTAAATGATTCAATCCGAAAATCCGAACTCACCCTGGCAATATAACTGCAAATGTCATCCGGTATATCCACCGAAGATCGTCCTGTATCAATATCAAAATACTTCAGGTGCATGCAAAGGCCGTCTCTCAGAATCGCAAGGCCTGTTCCTGTCCTGCCCATGTACAGGCAGATATCCGTTTCACCTTTTTTGCCGAGGATATCCGATTTCCTGACAATGCCGGTGACCTCCTGCCAGCCGCCGACCGGCACGCCGCTTGATTCTATCGTATTCAGGACGGCAAAAGACGAGATGGTTATGGAATAAGGCTGCAGAGAGAGTTTTTCGAGAAATTCCCTTACAAAGTCCTGCCTTCTCTTGTCAACGGCGACAAACACCGCTGAACCTGTCCCGCTCCCCTCATCCATGAACTGAAAATCATATGTCACATCCTCTATACGGAAGGGTATATGGCGCTCTATCTCAAACTTCATCAGGTCCGCAAGTGCGGCCCTGCCCTTGCCTTTAACAGGGGGAATCTCGATAAACCGGGTAACGGCCCATGTATCCGGTATACTGACAAAGACCCTCCTGACATTCACGCCCTGCCCGCCCATATATTCCCTGATCTCATTGACGGTGCTCTCATCGTCCCGCAGGGTGAATACAGAGGAGGACAGGATGGTCAGGCCGGAAAATGTATTTCTCAGGTATGTAAGGGTAACCGTGTCTTCCCTGAAGTCAATACCCAGGTACGCCCCGAACAGTCTATCCGGTAAAGTTGTCATTCCAGTAAACAATCTCCATATCGTTCTGTTTTCTCTGCAGGATCGCCTTGACGGTCCTCCTGATCGTGCCGTCTGCATTGCTGCCTGTAGAGATAACCGTAAAAACTCCTGATGAAACCCCGCCCCCGCCGTTCGGCCCGGATAAAGGCCCGGCTTCTCTCTGCACGATTATATTATTCGCCTTTTCAGGTCCGAGCACTGCTTCAAGCACAACCTCCGGTGCGGTATTGATATTGATCCTGCCTGAGCCGTTGACGGTCAGATACCTTGCAACACCGCTGTAAGACTTTTCCCCTTCACCGGTTTCGCTGCTTACGGCCCTGGCCGAACCGTGCAATATCTCAGGGGTCATGCCCTTGACAAGCAAAAGCTCCTCTACGGAATCAAGAGGGCCGTCCTTGCAACTGTAGGGCCTTTTCAGGGATTGATAATAATCCTCTTCAGCGCCGTTCAGCATATGCAGATTGTCACGGTCCCTCCAGTCAATGATTGAATCCACTATGGTATCCAGCTCCGCGCCCTCGACCCCCGTGTATCTGAACACATGTTTCAACTGTTGTTTTGAGGCGGTGTTTATATTGAGTTTCCCCCCTTCATCAATGATAGTATATTCAAATGTTCCTTTTCCGAGTTTGTCTTTTCTCTCCGGCTCCTCATCTTCCTGTGCATTGAGCACGAGGATACCGTCTTCATTGACATACATACCGCCCGGTTCAGCGGACGATGCCAGTATCTCGGCCTTTGCGGCCTCTATACCCGAGAGCGCCAGTTGATATGCCTCTTCTTCATCCTTGAAGTTTTTAACAATGCTGATCTCCGTCCTCATCGAGTATGAAAATTCGCCTACAATGGCCACAAGGATGACCATGACCCAGATAACAAGGATGAGCGCCACCCCGCCTCTGTTGTCCGTTAACCTTACAGTTGCATAAACACACCGTCCAATTTCTCTTCCTGCAGCAGAGACATATCTCCGGTATCCCATTGCTTTATAAAGGTTTTACGGCAGCCTTTCCTGCCCGTGTATGCAACATTAAAGGGCGG